>JALYVP010000092.1 GCA_030853185.1 Actinomycetota bacterium
CCCAGTCCCAGATCTCGAGCCCGGCGCCGCTCCGTGGGAAGATCGCTGTTCGCAGCGTCGACATGACGCGGTAGATCGGTTCCACGAAGTGGCCGTGATGGACGATGACAGCCCGCTGACGGTCAGAGCTGAAGAGCCCAAGATTGGGGTACTGGATACCGACCCGGTCGGCCGGTCCCGGACGTCGCTTCACGAGGGCAGTCAGCAACTCGGCCTCGAGCGGGGCGGCGCCTGGTCGTTCGAACAAGCGAGTGGAGTGCCAGGGAGGCCCCAACGGCGTGTCGCTCGACACCGATGCCACATAGTCGGCGTACTGGCGCTCCCTCGCCGTCTCCCAAATGTGGTGGTCGTGGTTACCAGGCAGGTAGCTGATCTCGTGGTGGAAGAGGGGCGTCGGTGTGTAGGCGAGATCGATGAACCGATCGAACACCATGGCCGCCACGTTGTCCTCAGCCAGAGCGAGCTCCAAGATGTCCCCGTCGAGAATCAGTCGGGGAGGCTCCGGCGTGTCGGTCGACGCCACGAGCGTCCGCAGGCACTCGACCAGGCTCTCGAGCACAGGGCTCGATGCCGCCGGGTCAACCTCAACGCCGGCTGGTACAAGTTGACTCAGAAGGCTGTTCGCCGCACCAAAGTGCGTGTCGGAGAGGCAGATCCACCGGATCTCGGGCATTCGACGTCAGAGCCTGGGCTGGGTCTAGGGAACTCGGCGGAGGGTGGCCACCGTGACGTGCGGCCAGCTGAGCCCCTTGAAGTTGAGCAGCACGGTCTGGCTGTACTGCAGGAGATCGGGGCTGGCAGCCCCCTCGGTGGTCTGGAGCCAGAAGGTGGCGTCGACTCGGGCGGTGTCGGCGTTCGGGCCGTTCGGGCCGCCCTGGAGGAACGCAGTATTAGCTGTCCCGCCGCCGAGGATCGGCGTGCTGAAAGACGACACTGACAACGTCGTCGTCGTGGCAACATTCACTGCGCCGGCGACCGTCGTGAGCACGCTGTTGGGGTTGTCGAGCATCGGCTGACCAATATTCGTCAATCCGGCACCCGCCGTACGGAAACTCGTCGTAGCGGTAAGCGTCTGCTCCGGGAAGCCGACCGTCGATTGCGGGTTGCCGATGACGAACGGCGTGATGCTCACAGAAGGAATGGCCGGACCGCCAGCATTCGTGGTCATCAGCCCCTGGGCGACAATTGTCGTCCCGTGGGGAATGGACGCCAGTCGGGCCACTGACTGCGGCACAACAGGGTCGGTCGTAGCCGGGACGGCCAACCACAAGCCCGGCTCGAAGTGCAGGCCGGCGTTCTTCTGCGTGGAAGAGTCAATGACGTTTGCGTCGGATATCTGCTGCAGATAGTGCAGTCCCGCCATGCGGATGTCGCCTTGGAGCAGACCGCGGTTGGGAATGTCCCCCGGGACGGGATCGAAGCTCAAGGTCTCGTCAGTCAGGTTCAGCTCGAGGAACTGGTCGCTGCCTGTGGCGGGCTGCCTCGGTAGCCAGATGGTGTTGAAGCCTTTGCCCTGCCAGTTGCCCAGGAGTCCGGCTAACTGTCCGAGCTCGGCGGAGGGTGCCGCTGGAGGCGGGGCGACTGCCCCGCCGGTTGTGGCAGGCAACGACGTGCCTACGACCGGCGTCGTTGGTTGAAAGATGAAACCGGCGTTCACATCCACGAGCCCCTCCCTAGCATCAAACAGCCGCCTGTTGCGGGTCGTCTGAACCTCTCGAACCCAGCTGATGATCATAGCTCATCTGCGAGATCAACGTCACCAACATGGGCCGCCGCTCGGACGTCTGCAGTAAGCCTGCCAGTCTTGCTTGCCGGGTCCACCGAAGAAGGCGGCAGCGACCCCGAGCGGGCCGTCTAACTAGTGAGAAGGGGACCTTATCACTAGTCAGAAGCCGGCTTTGCATGGCCATTCGGCGCTCTCAGCGGGTGGGGTCGACAAGCAACTCGATGTCGCCTTCGTCGGGATAGCTGGCCACCAGATGCAGCTCGCCGCCGGTGGCCTCGACGAACCGGCGCAGGGTGGACAGCAGGAGGTCGGTGCGGCGCTCCAGCCTCGAGATCTCCGACTGGTCCATGCCCATCGCTTCGGCCACCGTCGCCTGGGCCAGCGAGCGGAGCTTGCGGACCCGAGTCAGGTTCGCCTGGTGCCGTTCGATCTGGGCCCGGGCCCAGTCATAACCGCCTCGGCCGGCCGGGTCGGCCAAGATTCGATCGCGCAGCTCGGCGCCCTGGTCGTTGGCCCTGCGGTAGTCCTCAACCGTGTGATCGTCTTCACCGGCGACGTGTTCGTCGGCCGGCATGGTTGGGGTGTCGTGGTTGGTCATGAGTGGATGGTCCTCCATCGAAGTTGGCCGGCAAGGATCGTCAAGCGCCGCTCCGCCTCGGCGACCGCTGGCGGGTACCAGCGGCTCCCGAGCCGGGTCTTGTCACCACCGAATAGCAGAACAGCCCGCAGCGGCTCGGCTGGTGGCGCAGCAAAGCCATAGAGGATGCGCAGCACGGGCGGGCCGATGGCGTAGGGGGTCTGAGCGGTGGGAGGCGTGCGACGCAAGGCCCGCAGACCCATGCTCGAAGTGACGACCGGGTGAGACTCGGGGTCTCCCAGATCCAAACCATGCTCGCTCAGAGCGTCGACCAGGGCTTGGACCTCGCCGGCGATCTCGATGTCAACGTCGGCGAGCTGGGCGAACCAGCGGACGAATCCGGGATGGTAGGCCAGCTCCACGAGATGTACTCTACCACGTTGTTATGTGGTCGACCACATTTCTTAGGAGGCGACCGAGGGCAATGTTTCCCACTTGTCTGCCAACGCTTCCGATCGCTCAGCAAGCAGTCGACTGTGCGCCGCCACGTAGAGATGGCCGCCCGCAGCGAACTCGTCGCCAGCCTCTTTCATCTCCGACACCCCGGAGCGGAGAGCTTGGCATGCCGTATCCCACGCCCCACCATCGACGCCAGCGACCTCGGGAGGCTCGGGGTGGGCCAGTGGCCCGGCAACGGTGGCAACCAGTCAGGCTGAAAAGTACCTACGCCCATGCTCGCGTCCTCTGACTCAGTTGCGGGTCACCCTGACCCATCTGTGCAGCAAAGTACAGCAGCCGGGAGTGCACCCGATGCAGATGTCTTGACCAACACCCACCCTGCTCATACCACGAGGGCAATCGCCTGAACAAGAATCCCGATGCGCCACGGGCATAGGGTTATGCTCGTCTTGTGAATGGGCTTCCAGGCGTTGACGCAGCGTGGATGCTGCGCAGAGCACGAACGAAGGCGGGCCGCACACAGGGCGACGTGGCCGAAGCGGTCGGCATCCCCCAAAGTGCCCTGTCGAGGATCGAGGGGGGGCACCAGGAGCCAGGCTTTGCTCTAACCCAGCTCCTCCTGGCCGCCAGCGACCACCGGCTCTCCATCCGCCTCGAGGATCACACCTCCGAAAGGGGACAGGACCGGTTCGCCGAACTCAGCTCCTCGAGCATCCACGATTACCGCGTCGCCGAGCTGGTCCCGGCCAACCTCAACGGACCCATCGGCGCCATGTTCGACGACGATCCCCTCGAGGGGCCGTCACTCCCAGAGGCCGCCTACTGGTTGGGCATACTGAAAGCCCTGGCCTCCGACGCCGCCGCACCAGTGCACTGGCTCGACGTCAGCTACGACCACCAGCGCATCGACGACGAGCAGGATCGGGCGCTCACCCATCGTGCGCTGGAGGCCTGCGCCGGGGCCCAGGCGGCGGTCACCGCCATCTCCAACGCCATCACCGTCGCCCAGGAGCGAGCGGACCTGGAACGGTTCCGAGCGCCCAGCCGTCGGGCCCGGCGCACCGGGACGCCCGACCCTCTTCCAAACCCTGCCACCCTCCATGCCGGGGCTCGCAGCTGGGCCCAAGCAGTGTTCTGCCTCAGAGCCCAGACCATCCTCTGCGCCGAGGCGGCCGCCTACTGCGAAGCGGCCGCCGTCGCTGCCTGGGATCACCGCAGAGCTCTAGCTGCGCTGAAACGGGCCCGCTCCGAAGCGACCGACGGGATCACCGAGGACACCGAGGTAGAGCGGGCCGTCACGGCGGAACGGGTCTGTGCCGAACGCCGAGACAAGCTCGGTAGGGGCGGCGGAACACCAAGCACCGAGCAGGTCGGAGCCGCCGGTGAACGGTTGCTCACCGTCTTCTACGACAACGCTTCCCTCCGTGCCCTTGCGGTGGCCAACCAGCTCGCCGAACACCCCGCTCTCGACCCGTGGCGGCATCTGCTGGTCCCGATCGACGACCGCCCACGAACGATGCCCGCTGCGCCAGTGAGGTGGGACCTCCCATGACCGAGCCTCAACTTCAACCAGCTCCTCGTCAAGCTCGGAGCGCCATCCGGCGTGCCCGCCCCGCCGATTGGGACGCTGCCAGCCGGATGGTCGGCATGGTAACGCAGGCGACCGAATCCGATGAGGTAGCAGGTCCCGAACCGGCCGAGCCCGACCCGGAGGGCTGCTACGGCTGCTATCGGACAACGGGGTACCGGCGCCGCCACCCGTACTACTTCACCGACTCCCGGACCGGTCGGAGCTTCTGTCACGAGTGCATCGCCGTCCTCGTGACCTGGGAGCTGGACGGCTGCCCCGAAGCTGACGAACTCGACTACCCGGACTGGCTCGGAGACGCCTGGCCTGAGATCAAGGAAGGCGCGGACCAGCTCGCCGCCGACATCGCCGCCGTATCGAGCAAGGCAAGGCCCCCGACGCGGTGTCACCGATGAAGCTCACCGCCGGGGTGCTCACCCGCCAACGTGTCCTCATAGGCGCCGCCGGCACGGTCGTGGTGGACGCTCTTCGGGGTGGGCGGATGGGAGAACCATGACTCGTCTGCTGTGCGGTCGATGGAACCGAGAGGGCCCGTGCATGCGGGATGTCACCCCGGCCAACCCGGACTGTGGCACCCACACCGTCGCTCCCCACGATCTAAGCGCCGATCGCCGCCGCTGGGCGAGGGTCGACGTCACCCGCTTCGCTCGGTTCGACCCCGACGCTCATCTGATCCCGCCGGGACCGTGCGGACAGTCCCTGGTTACCGGCGACGCGTGCCGCAGGTGGTGCTTCGGGGCGTCAACTCGCACCGAGTCGGGCCACTACGTCTTCACTCGGGACTGCGGCGGCCTCCACCTCAGCGACGTGCAACGGTTCCGGGACCCGGGGTGGTGGCGGCCCTGGTCACGTCGCCGAGCGACGATCGCACTGGCTGCGGTCCCCGACGCTCGTGAATGGCCAATCATCGAGGTCCCTGAAACCCACGACGTCGACCGGTGGCTCGCTCAAGAGGTGTTGTCGCTGCCGACAGACCAAGATTGCACCGACCAAACCGCAGAGATGCTCTTCCGGCTCCTGCAGGAAGCGGAATGCCCCTTGACGACCGAGGTCGATGAGGGCGACCAGGTCGGTAGGTGGTGCCGATCGACGTGGTACTCCCACTCCGGGACGACGTCGGTCTCCTCCGCCGGCGGCATCCGCTTGGCTGCTTCGGAGCTGTTCCCGCACGCAGCCGCTCCCCGCTCCTCGGACGCTGCTGTGGCCGACCAGGACGAGCTTGTTCCGTTCCTGGAGAATCACAGCCTGAAGGCACGGCAGTACCTTGCGACACTTGGTATTGCCAGCCTCACGCTCTACCGCGGGGTGCACGGCACCGCCCTCGATTGGGAGCACCCCGATCCGATCACCGCGACCGTTCGCGATGCCGTCCGAACAGGGACGCTGAAGGGCACGTCGGACGATACGGTGCGCTGGCAACACGTCAACGGTTCCTTCGCCGCTCCCCCGGTGACATCAACCGTAGATGGGTGGTCAACGCTCCGCGACCATGCCGCCTACTGGTCCAAGGGCTCCCGATCCGGTGTGAGGAGCATCATGGTGGCTGAGGTTCCGGCTTGGGCGGTCCTCTCCTGGGGGGCCTTGGGCATCGGTGACCGCTGGCGGCGCGGTGAAGAGGTGCTCGTGTTGGGAGGGCAGGGAACCGTGCGATGGGAAGTGGAAGGGGACCTCGTCATGGACGAGACGAGCTGATTGCTCGGAGGCCAATCGAGGCTGAGCTGGTTCGATCAGCGGGCGCATGCGCCATCAAGGATTGCGTATCGTGGGTGCGGCCCCAGGGAACTGACTCGTGACAGGGGGGACAACCCTGCGGTTCGTCCCTGTTCCACGCGGATCGTTAGCCATCGGCAACGTTAGTCAGTGAGCTGGTAGAGCACCTCAGCTAATTGGACTGAGCGGTCTAACGGGATCACCGGGAGCATGTCAAGCGCGTCACGAAGCTCTGGGATTCTACATACTCGATCACCGGCTTTGGGGGCCCCGGGTCTCGGCCCTTCTCCCCCACCGCCCGCCAGGATCGCTCAACGGTCCCACCGTCCGTAGCGGCGGCTCGCCCAACGCTCGTCCGAGCGGCGCCTCAGTGCTCGGCCGCTGCGCCGCCCGGCCGCGATCAGGCCGACGGCGACTACGAACCCGAGGGCGGCGCCGACCGGCGAGATCGGCTGGCTGGTGGCCAGGGTGATCGCGCCGGCCGCTAACAGGAGCCAACCGACCGTTCGTACCAGCCAGGCGACCGGTCGGAACAGCCCGGGCCGCATGACCACCCCCACCACTAACAGGCCAAGGACAACGATGACCGCGATCACGACGCCGTCATCACCGCGTAGCGAACCTCCATGCCTTTACCGGCCACCAGCCGATGGGGCCGTCGGGGGCCGTCGGGGGCCGTCGAGTTCAGCCCACGGGTCACATGACACAGGTACGACCGTCGGGGCCATTTCAGCTGCTCTTGCGGGCAAGGAGCTCGGCGGTGAGCTGTTGGAGCTCGGCGTCGACGGTGTCGTATGGTTCCGCCTCGGACGCGAAGGTTCGGTCCATCCAGTCCTTCGCCAGCTGCAGGTGGTGGACATCTCGTTCGGCCTCGACGGTCAAATACGTCATCCACAGAGACTTGTTGAGGGGGCTGATGGCGAGACCCTTGCGGGCAACAGCCGACGCTGCTTTGACATCGCCGGTAACCAGATACAGCTCGGAGAGTCCGCCGGCGACATCGACGATCGTCTCTACGGCTGACGGCGCCACCTCGAGCGCGAACCACTGCCAGTGCTGGGCAGGACGGTCGGACTTGGGGCCACGGCGTCGGCGAGCCTCGTTGGTGTTGAGCACATCGGCGAGAGGCGGACTGTCGGCGACGAGAGCGAACGCGGCGCCGAGGAGCCGGATGCGATCGTTGTCGTTGTCGGCCTGCTCCGCGGCGGCGAGAAGCCGCTCGATGATGGTGGCGTCAACCGCGACGGTCGGTCCTAGACGGAAACGTTCGCCGGACTTTTGGGGCATGTGTTCGACGCCGGCGGTCGATTCGCCGAGACTCGTGCGGGCCGTGCTCAGCTCTACAGAGTAGGTGTTGGTGTTGTGCGCCCGGCCGGCGGCGACAACCTCGGGGTGAATGACCTCGGCGAGCCGGGTACGCGACACGCCTTCTTCGTGACAGGCCAAGTAGGCAATGAGCTCGAGCGAGCGGTGCCGTCCCACGGTGACCGGTCCGGCGCTGGGGGCCAGGCGGGTAACGCACGGTGTGGGCTGGAGGATCTGGACGAGGATCTCCGGTTGGACGCCTTCGCGCCAGGCCTCGACCGGGATCGTTGTGAACCCGGGGCCCAGGACTGCGGGCGTCTCTTCACTGGTCACGGACCTCAGCCTGGGCGCCGGTAGGCCCAGGTCGTCCGAGGGCGCTTCTGGGACACGATGATCTGCGGCCTGGCCTCGCGTCGCGGGGTGCTCCGCTGCGGACGGCTCGGCTGTCTCCGCGGGGTCCGAGGGCGGTGCAGACCAGGTCGGCGTTCCCACCTCGAGATCGTCATTGACGACGTCATCGACGATGCCGTCATCGTGCACGTCGTCTTCGTGAGTGTCGTCTTCGTGGAGCACGTCGCCGCTGTCGACGTCTTGCGGCCACCAGTCCTCGACGGCGACGGCGGGGTCCGTGTCTGCGGTGGCGCCGGCGACGGCGATGCGTCCTTCGATGACGTCGAGGAGTGGCAGCGGGATCCGCTGCGAGGTGATGCGCCGCCCGAGAGGTTCAACCTCGAGGTTGCCGTCGGCGTCGATCTCGAGGTTCCAGCCTGCGGACGTGTGTCCGGAGGCGATGACGGCGTTCAGCCCGCTGGTGGGATCCGACGCCAGGCCGGCGAGCTCGGCGGCGACGTCGGGGGCGGGGGGGTCGAGACAGATGACGATGGTCGGGCCGAGGTCGACGGGATCGTCGCCGCTTAGGCGGAGCTCGTCGAGGGATCCGGCTTGGGTCTCGCCGGCGAGTTGGCGCATCGCAGCAGCTGAGCGTCGGAGTCGTTCGAGGCAGTCGTCGAGATTGTCGACGAGCTGGACGGGTTCGGGCCGGCCGAGGCCCTCGTCGTGCCCGAATCCGACGAGGAGGATCTGGGCCTGTTGGGACCAGCTGGCGGTGGCCAGTTCGACGGCGGCGGCGGCGACGGTCTCTCGGGCTGCTTGGGGGTCGCCTCCCAAAGCGACGACGCCGACCGCCCCCAGGTTGGCCATGACCGTGATGGGGCCGTCGTGGCCGAGGGTGACCAGTGCGGGCAGTGGTGGGACGATCTCGTCCACGTCGTCGGCGACGCGGTCGGCGACGTCAGCGGCGAGTTCCCAGCTGAGCTCATCGGCGCCCAGGGTGAACCCGGCGGGGGTGTGGCCGGGCGGCTGGTCGAGAAGGACCACGAGGCGGTCGGGGTGGACTTCGACGCCGAGGATGGGCGGTACCGGATGGTCGTGGAGCCCCGAGGCGAGATAGCGCAGTCCGACGTCGACGAGGTCAGCGGCCGCAGGGTCGGCGGCTACCCGAGCGGCGAGCTCCACTCGGGCCTGCTCGCCGGTGGGGCGGGGGACACTGCGACCTCGACGTCGGCGTCCTTGCTGGACCTTGGTCAGCTTGGCAATGAACGCCACCAGCCCGAAGGCGAGGATCGGGGCGCCGATCAGCTCGACGGGGAGAGGAACCACTGGTCCGGCTCTGTGCTCTCCTTCCGGGACCGGTATATGGGCTGGCGGCGGGACCGCCGGAAGCGGCCGTGCTGTCGGCACGGCGGCGGCAGGAGGGCTCAGGCGGGCGGGCGGGGCCTGGCTTGTGGGCGCCGCGGCCGGCGAGGAGTGGGCGTTGGGCGCCGCAGGGGCCGCAGGCGCCGTGACAGCGGAAGGGGCGGGACCTGGTGTGGCGGGAACCGGCGGGGCGGGAACAGGGGCGGCCGGCGGCGTTGCGGCGGCGATCTGGGTGGCGGTCGACGCGGATGGCATGAGGAGCACCCAGCCGGGGCGGATCAGGTTGGGGTCGGCGAAGGTCTCCCCGGTGCTCATAGCCTTGTTGGCGTTGAGATCCCAGATTTGGCTGTAGGCCAGGCCGTCGCCGAGGTGGGTATGCGCGAGTCCCCACAGGGTGTCGCCTTCGGTAACGACGACGTAGTGGACCCCGATCGGCACGCCGGGCATGGTGCTGGCGGCGACGGTCTCCTGCGCAGTGAGTGACGGGCTGGATCCGTACGAGATTGGCATCGCTGCCGTAGGGTTCGCCGCTGCCAGGAGGGTCGTCGCCGAGGCGGGGACGGTCGAGGCCGGGGCGGCGCTGGCGACGGCGGCTGCGGGTCCGAGGAGCACGAACGCGGAGGCGACGAGCTGGGCGGCGAGGCGGTGGACGCCGCGAGGAGCGACCCGGGCGGACGTTCCTCGGCAGCGCAGCGCCCCGTTGGTCTCCGAGGCGAGGACGGCCATGAACCACGCCCAGATGACCCAGCCGGCAACGGCCAGCACGTCGAGCACGAACCGTCCCGTTGGGGGGCTGGTCAGCTGGTGGACGGTCGGCACGGTGTGCGGGAGGGGCCAGCCCACTTTGGTGACCAAGATGGCGGGGATGGCGGCAACGAGGGCGGCCAGGGCGGCCCAGGCGCCGACCGCCCGGGCGACATTGCTCAGGGTGGTCCTCGGTTGGTTCATCGGCCGGCCCCGGTGGTGCCTTCGGTGGCGGTCGCCGTCGCTGTCTCGCTGATGGGGGCGTGGTCGATCCCGGCGACGGCGAGGATGGTGGTGGGCTGGTTGAAGGCGACGGTGACGGTGACGGTGGTGCCGTTGACGGTAACGGTGCCGGTGTGGCCGGTGGTGGCCAGGTACGCGTCGGCGGCCGCCGGCGCGGCGGAGAGGTCGACGGCCCCGGACCGGCTCGACGTGGAGAGGGCCTGAGCGCCGGCCCGGGCCGCTTCGGCCGCGTCGTCATGGCCCTGGACCTTGGCGTTGAGGACCTCGCCGCCGTCATACGCGATCGCGGCGGCGAGGAGCAGGGCGGGGACGATGACGACCACCACCAGCGAGACGATGCCCCGCTCGTCGTTGCTCCATCGTCGGCGCAGGGACCGCATCATCGGATGACTCCGGACGGATTGCCTGCGGAGGGGACATGAGACCGAAGACGCCCAAGCGTCCGACGCAGCCCCGCCGAAACAGGAAACTCTCGGGGGCGACCCCGGGAATCTCGGCCCTGTAAGACCGCAGAGGAAGTCAAGGGGTGTATTCCCTAAACTCGTCGACCGGGGAAGAGACATCTGCGGTCATAGTTTTTGACGGGCCGGCGCCGATGAAGTCGATTCCGCCGAGCGGGACGACGCAGACCAGGTGGGCTCGGTCGACGCCGCCGGGTCCTCCTGGGGTGAGCGACAGGGTGTAGTCATGGCAGGTGACTCCTGAGGTGGCGAGCGACGCCTGGGCGGCGGCCTGGGCGGCGCCGGCCGCTGCGGGCCCGGTGCGCTGCGCTGACGCGGCACGTGCCGCAGCCCGGGCCACACCGTGGAGTTCCAGGTCGGCTTTGGCGACCCGGCCGCCGACGACTGCCAGGCTGAGCACGATCAGAAGGATCGGCACCCAGATCACGAACTCGACGGCGGCCACCCCGGCTTCGTCGGCCCGGCGGCTCACGGCCGTGTCTCCGGGCTGAACTGCTCGATTGGTTCGCTCGAGGTTGCGTGCACGTCGAGGGTTAGGCCCAGGACCAGGCTGGTGGCGTGGCCGGTGACGGTCACGGTCATGTTCGGACCCTGGGGGGTGACGGCGACTTGGCTCGCGTGCACGATTCCGCCGCCGGGTCCGGCCAGGACAGTGTTCGCTTCCGTCCGGGCTGCCCCTACGCCGGCGTTGGCGGTGGCCCCGGCGGTCGCCCCGCTTGTTGCCGCGCTTCGGGCCACCTCGCCCGCGTAATACCACAGGGAGAACTGGATGATGGCGAAGATGAGCGTGATGAGCGCGGGGGCGATCAGCACGAACTCGAGGGTCGTCACCCCCGCCTCGTCCCTCCCCGCGCCATGACGCTTACAGCTGGAGCGCATCGGAGGGCGTTGGGGCGGCCGGGTGGTTCGACCGGGCCACCCACCAGTCGCGGAGGGACACGCCGCATACGAAAAGGATCGGGCCGACGATGGACACCAGCGCCATGGACAGCAAACACCAGCGCTCTACCTCCTTGGCGGCGGCTGTCCCGCCGACGATCAGCGCTGCGACGGTGGTGACGACCAGAGTCCACGCCACGAAGGCCGCAGCGACCACCACGTAGTCGACGGG
>JALYVP010000365.1 GCA_030853185.1 Actinomycetota bacterium
GGAGACCAGCCGCTCCTGGCGGTCGACGCATGGCGAGCTGTGGCCGCCACCTCCGCACCGATCGCCGTCGCCACCTATGACCAGCGACCTCGCAACCCCGTCCGCCTGGCACGCGAGGTGTGGGCCGAGCTCCCGAAGACTGGCGATGAGGGAGCCAGGGTATTGATACGGAAGCGCCCCGATCTGGTTTGGGAAGTAGCGTGCAACGGCAATCCGGCTGACATTGACACTGTGGAGGATCTGACCCGATGGAGCTGAACAACGATTTCCGGGTGGGCGTGGACCGCGACACCACGTGGCAGGTGCTCACGGACCTGGAGCGGATCGCTCCCATGCTCCCTGGCGCCCAGCTCCAAGAGGTGGAGGGCGACGAGTACCGGGGAATCGTCAAGGTCAAGGTCGGGCCCATCCAGGCTCAGTACAAGGGCACCGCCACCCTGGTCGAGACGGACCAGTCCGCCGGCAAGATGGTCATGAAGGCATCCGGCCGAGACACGCGCGGCCAGGGCAATGCCAGCGCCACGATCACTCTGACGATGACGGCGGACGGGAGCGGGACCAAGGTCACGGCCAACACCGACCTGACGATCAGCGGCAAGGTCGCCCAGTTCGGACGGGGTGTCCTGGCCGACGTGAGCAGCAAGCTCATCGGTCAGTTCGTGGACAACCTGGAGGCCGACCTCAATGCCGGGAAGCAGGATGGGGCGCCGTCCAACCCGGGACCGGGCGATGACCTCCCGGACAAGGCGTCCGGCGAGGCCCTGGTCGGCAACGCCGACAAGGCGGAGTCAAACGGATCCACCGCCTCCAGCCAGACGGCGTCCGGACCGGTGGGACCGGGCACCACGGCGCCGACCACAACCGCCGCGTCCTCGACGTCGGGGAGGACCAACGTCGCCTCCAGCGACAAGTCGACGGGCCCCCGCGCCATCAACTCACCCGAACCCGAGCCCGTCGACCTGTTCGATGCGGCCGGCAGCACCATGAAGCGGGCCGCACCGGTGGTCGGCGTCGTCGTTGTCATCCTGATCGCCATCCTGCTCCGGCGCCGGCGAAAGGCCAGCCGGGCGGCCAAGGTTGCCGCACTCGTCGACGTCAGCCGCAAGGCCCGCAAGCAGGCGGCCAAGCGAGGCGGCAAGGCGGCGGTGGAAGGCCGCAAGGCGGCCAAGCAGGTCGCGGCCGAAGGCCGCAAGGCGGCCAAGCAGGTCGCGGCCGAAGGCCGCAAGGCGGCCAAGAAGGCCGCCGTGCATGGTCGCAAGGCGGGGAAGCAGGCGGCGGTGAAGGGCCGCATAGCGCGCAAGCAGGGCCGCCAGGTGGCGGCGTCAGCCCGTCACGCCGCCGAGGACGCGTCCCGCCGGGCGGCAAAGCGAAGCCGAAGGGCCGCCGTCAAGGCCGCGGCCAAGGCGCAGAAGCGAGCCAGCCAGGTCGGCTGAAGAGCGCCCTCGGCCCGCGTCCCTCGCCTGTGGCCGTACGCTGCCACAATGGCTGAGCGACCCCTGACCCTGATGGCGGTGCATGCCCATCCCGACGACGAGGCCACCAGCACCGGTGGGGTCCTGGCCCGCTACAGCGCCGAGGGTATCCGCACGGTCCTCGTTACCTGCACCGACGGGGCCTGCGGCGACGGCCCCGGCGGGGTCAAACCGGGGGAGCCGGGCCACGATCGTGGCGCCATCGTCGCCCTGCGCCGCCAGGAGCTCGAGGCCAGCTGCCTCATCCTGGGGGTCGCACATCTTGAGCTTCTCGAGTACCGAGACTCGGGGATGATGGGCTGGGCCGACAATGATGCTCCGGGCTCGTTTTGGACCACGCCGGTCGACGATGCCGCCCGTCAGCTGGCCCAGCTCATGGAGCAGTATCAGCCGGACGTCGTCGTCACCTACGACCCGAACGGCTTCTACGGCCACCCTGATCACATCCAGGCCCACCGCGTCACCATGATGGCGGCCGAGAAGACCGGCATCCCGGCCAAGGTCTACTGGCCGACGATCCCCCGCTCGAGGATGGGAGAGTTCGCCCAACGCATGCGAGAAGCGGGCGTGGACATGCCCGAGCGGCTCGACCCGCCGGAGGCGGGGGCGGACGCCGAGCAGGGGCCGCCCATGGGGTCCGACGACACCGACATCGCCGCGTGGGTGGACGTCGCCGCCTTCGCCGATCGCAAATATGACGCCCTGGCCGCCCACGCCAGCCAGGGGGACAACATCTTCTTCCTGCGCATGGGTCGGGAGATCTTCGCCGAGCTCATGGGCACGGAGGTCTTCCTTCGGGCAGTCGACCGGACCGGCGCCGCCCTGCCGGAGGATGACCTCTTCGCCGGTCTGCGCTGAGTCGATCCGACGGGCCGGTCTGCCGTTTGGCCGGACCGGAAAACCCGATGACGGTGCTAGAGTGTTCGGACCGCCGCGGGGTGGAGCAGTCTGGTAGCTCGTCGGGCTCATAACCCGAAGGTCGTTGGTTCAAATCCAACCCCCGCCACTACGAAGTCCCTGGTCAGCGAGTTGCGTGACCAGGGGCTTTTTTCGTTCCTTCGGGTCGTGTCAAACACGTGTCAAACGAACCGAACCGGACTCACTGTCCTGACAACAACCGAGGGAGCGAAGCGAGCTCGGGCGTTAGTTACTTCATCCTGAAATACTCGGTTTCGGCGTGGAGGGCGAAGATCAGGGTCGCCGGATCGGCCGCTGTGGGGACCGTGGCGGTCCTGTCCGGGCCGTTTTGGCTTGTCCCGGCCCCCGTTTCCGACCCTTTCGGGCCGGCCGGGACGCGCCGGGTCAAGCAGCGGCCGGGTCAAGCAGCGGCCGGGTCAAGCAGCGGTTCGTTCCGGTGTGGGTGGGTCGCTGCCGGGCAGTGTCGGGGCTGGTCGGGGTCGGGTCGGGGCCGTTTTGGTGGTGGTGAGCTTGGCGATCTTGGTCGAGTTGTGAGCGAGCACGCCCTACCCGCACCACATCTGGGCGCCGTTGTGGCCGTCGAAGAGGGTGCGCCGCCAGCCGAAGTCGCGTTTGAGGCAGGCGATGCGTGCTTCGGAACCGGTCCGCCACTTGACCAGCTTGACGAACCCTCG
>JALYVP010000366.1 GCA_030853185.1 Actinomycetota bacterium
AGCGGCGACCCTGGCGCCGGCGACAGCCCGCGTCAGGCGGTCCAGGCCGGGACGCGCGACGTGCTCGGCGCGGAGGCGTTCGAGGGCTTGGCGAAACAGGATCGAGGGTGTGTCGTGTTCAAGGGCTCGCGCCACCAGCCAGTCGCCGAGCGCCTTCCACTCGCCGCGCCCGCACGGCCGCCAGCCGGCCTGGGCGACCACTGCCTCGACGTGCTCGCGACGGGACCGGCCGCTGACCTCACGGACGTAACCGCCGATAGCCGCGGGTGATACGCCTATCTGCTTGGCCAGGTGGGTGACCGCCTCGGGGGGTGTTGCCCTCAGATCGGCAGGTACGAAACCCAAGAAGCGCAGAGCGGACAGTTGCACGGCCAGACCGAGCCGATCGGCGGCAGCCCGGGGGGACCGGTCGCCACGCTCGCTCAACTCCTCGACTGGCCCGTTAGGTGTCGACCAGGACCGCTTCGAGGGCGGCGTCCTTGTCCGCCTCGGAGGGCAGGCTGTATCGCCGGGTGGTGTCCAATCGGCGGTGGCCGGCGATCTCGGCCACCATCACCACGTCGGCCCCTGACCGGATCAGGTTTGTGACCGCCGTATGCCTCAAAGTGTGGGCCGACAGTTCCAGACGGGCGTCCTTGGCCAGGCGCCGGATGATCAGGTCGACGGCCCGGGCGCTTATCCGCCCTCCCGTCCGCGACACCCACAAAGCGTCCGTCTCCGCCAAAGCGCCGTGGACCTCGGCCAAGGCGCCCAGTTGCTCGCCCCGCGCCCGGCCCCACTCGTCGAGCGCGCTGCGACAAGCGCTGTTGAGGGGCACCTCCCGGTAGGCGTCGCCCTTGCCCGAGCGGACCCGGGCTCGGCCGCGGCGAGCCGAGATCGACAGGTCGCCCACGTCGAGCGCGGAGAGACGCAGCGCGGTGTAGAAGAACACCGTGGCAATGGCCCGGTCTCTCGCCGACGGGCAGCCTTCGACCGCCCGGAGGAACCGCCGCTGCTCGGCCTCGGTCAACGCCCGGGGGGCGACCTGGGCCAGGTCCTCTCGGGTCACCTCGGGGCGGCCGCCGCCGAGAGAGCGATAGAAGTTGTCGATCGCAGCGAGCGCCTGGTTCACCGAGGATGGCGCCCACCGGTTCGCCGTTTTGACGTGCCGCTTGTAGTCCCGCACCGCCCAATCCCGGACGTTGGCCTCGCTGAGGGCCTCGGCGCCGTGCTCGGAGCCCGCCAGCCAGCCCACGAAGGAACTGACCTGGGCGGCGTAGGCGTCGCGGCTCCGGGCGGCCAACGGCTGGCGGCCCAACCATGCCTTGTACTCCGCCACCACCGCGTCGGCGTCGACGGCCAGGCGTTGGCCTCGTGCCGGCTTCTTGGACCGTGCAGCCATGACCCCCCCTG
This sequence comes from Actinomycetota bacterium, assembly GCA_030853185.1. Classification (GTDB taxonomy): domain Bacteria; phylum Actinomycetota; class Acidimicrobiia; order Acidimicrobiales; family Palsa-688; genus JALZAH01. The sequence continues at coordinate 1,393 of JALYVP010000366.1, forward strand.
TTAGTCGAAGCGGTAACCGGGCCCTACGACCGGCCCTCCGACCACGTTAGTGGAAGCCCAGGGTCGGAGCGCTTCCACTAAGCAGACTTAGAGGAAGCACTCTCGGCGGTGGCCGGACGGCCGACCAACGCGCCGTTACTCAGCGGAAGACCAGGCTGCCCTTTGGCCAAGCTCGGGATCGTGGCGTCATAGTGAGCCACTTCGACGCCAGGGCAACCAGCTACGACGGGAGCGCCGGCCGCCGCTGGCAGGCGGAACAGGCGGTGGCGACGCTGGCCCCTGCCCCTGGAGACGCCGTGGTCGACGTCGCCACTGGTACCGGCTTGGTCTTGCGGGCGATGGACGCCGCTGCGCCAGGCGATACCCGGCTCGTGGGAGTGGACGTAGTAATCGAGATGCTGAATAGGGCCAGACGTCGCAGTCCCGCCCGGCGCCAGCGGCCCGCAGCACCTGAGACGCCACTGACGAAACAATGAGGCGGCTCAGTGGTTTCCGACGTTCTTCCGCTTGCGCTTTTGGAGACGACTTTTTGTGGCTGAAGGGAGCTGGTGGACGACGTAGACGCTTCCGCAGACAGCGAGGCCGGTGACAGTGATCCGGTGTGCTGCCGAGTGGCCCGTGCCTTCGCGGTCCTGTTTGAAGCCGCCCAGGATTCCGGTACCTGCGACGTGCACCTCGGCGTCGTCGGGAACGACGATGTAGACGTTGCCGATCCAGGACTTGACGTGAATGGTCGTCTCCGGCCCGGTGAACTGGGCCTCGCGCAGATCGACCACCCCGGAGCTGATGACCGCGGTCGCACGGTAGGTGTCGCCTACTACCCAGCGTCCCTTGCGAGCGAAGTCGTTGAGGATGCCCGCGTCCTTGGTTGACGTCGGCGTTGCATTGGCCCATCGGGCTGGCTGTAGGTCCTTCACGATGGATGCGAGTTCGTCCTTGGACTTGGCGCCGTAGGCCAAGCCCAGACGCTCGTCGAGTTCGTCGACGGAGACACGGCCATCGGCTGCGGCGGCTTGCACGGCAGCGGCGGCCCGCTCGCGGTCGGCATCGGATGCGCGCAGTGCTGGGTCGACTGGAAAGGGTCTAGTCGCACTGGGATCGCCGGGCTCGCCCTCAGTGTGCGGTGAGGGTTCCATAGTTCAGCTCACCTCTGTCTGTTCGATGGAACGGGGCCCACGGTTGAGGGTCGGGTCAGTCTCGTAGATGCCATCTCGCTCGTCATGGGGACGGCGCCGGGCTGGCGGGGGTCGCGGTCCGGCGCACATGGTCGAGGAGGTCTCGGACGCTGTCCGCCACGATCCCCGGCTGCTCGGCCTGGATGAAGTGACTGGAGTCGACTTCTCCGAACCGCCCGTGCGGCAAGGTCGCGACGTACCGTCGTTGGTACTCGGCGATGAGCTGCTGATCTGACCCACGCCTCAATGGCCGGGCCGCCGAGAGCAGGACGGTCGGACAGGTCGGCGGGACGGGCGGCTTGGCCCGGAACTGGTGGACGGCCTTGGCCACGGCCTTGAACTCTTTCCTCGTCTGGGCGATGCCGGCCGGGGTGAAGTCCTCATCGATCATGGCCTTGTAGGTGTCGCGGGGGAAGACCCGGCGGACGTTGCCGGTGGACATGCGCCGAACGGGGGGCAAGAGGACCAGCGGTTGTGCAGCGGCCAGCCACACGT
>JALYVP010000367.1 GCA_030853185.1 Actinomycetota bacterium
CGCCACGAGCTCGACCTCAGCCAAGTTCACCGCGCTGACCGCCGGAACCAGCTACAACGTCACCGTCACCGCCACCGACGCCGCCGGCTCGCTGCCCGTCTCCGCCAGCGGCACCCCATGGGGACGGGCGCCCGTGGTGTATTGCGGGTCCTCGACCAAGGGCTTCCAGTTCCCCACCCCCGCCGGAACGTGTAACGGGCCCAACAACAACATCCCTGTCGACCCTCCGCCGGCGTTCACCTGGGCCACGACCCAGCCGCCCCAGGGCTCCATGCCGCTGTACCGGCAGTACGGCACCACCACCCCCAACAATGCCAGCAGCGGGACCGAGTACTACTACACGAACTCCCAGAACAAGAACAACCCCGGTTTGCCGTACCTGACCCCGGGCGACGCCGGGGGTACCGTCACGTGGGTGTTCCCCACCCAGCAGGCCGGCGGCCCTGGCTCCAAACACGTGTGCGAGGCCCTGGTCAACCACACCTGGATGGGCCAACAAACCAGCTATTACAACCTGTTCGATTACGGGACGCAGCCCAGCGGCTGCATCCTCGACTTCTGGACCTGAGCGCCTACCCGGCGCCCGTGTCACCGGGCAGCTACTCTGAGCGGCTGGCGCGGCGATCGGGGAGCGATCATGACGGCGAACCCAACTGAGCGGCGGCCGGCCGGCGCCACCTCCGACCTGACCTGGGTGGCCCAGGGGGCGGAGCTGGTGGCCCGCAACATGGAGCGGGTCATCAGGGGCAAGCCCGACGCCGTGGCCCTGACGGTGATCGCCATGCTGGCCGAGGGCCACGTCCTGGTCGAGGACGTTCCGGGGGTGGGCAAAACGTCCCTGGCCCGGGCTCTGGCGGCGTCGATCGATGCCGGGACCAACCGGATCCAGTTCACCCCCGACCTGTTGCCCTCCGACGTCACCGGGGCCACGATCTACCATGCCCATGACGGTACGTTCGTGTTCCACAAGGGCCCGATCTTCGCCAACGTGGTGCTGGCCGACGAGATCAACCGGGCGTCGCCCAAGACCCAGTCGGCCCTCCTCGAGGTCATGGACGAACGCCGGATCACCGTCGAGGCCGTCACCCACCAGGTGCCGCGGCCCTTCCTGGTCATGGCCACCCAGAACCCCATCGAGATGGACGGCACGTACCGCCTGCCCGAAGCCCAGCTGGACCGCTTCCTCGTCCGTCTGGCCATGGGGTACCCCGACGCCGCGACCGAAGCCCAAATCCTCGGCGACGACGGCGCCGAGGAGGGGATTGCCCACCTTCGTCCCGTCGTCAGCGCCGGTGACGTCCAAAAGATGATCGCGGCGGTGACGACCGTGGACGTTGCCCCCGTCCTGCGGGACTACATCGTGGCCATCGTGGCCACCACCCGCAAGCTCAGCGAGGTCCGTCTCGGGGCCAGTCCCCGCGCCAGCCTCGCCCTCATGCGAGCAGCGCGGGCCCGCTCCGCGATGGCGGGTCGGTCCTACGCCACCGCCGACGACGTGAAGGCCCTGGCCCAGGCGACGCTCGGTCACCGCCTGGTCCTCGCCTCCCAGGCTGCCCTGTCCAACACCACGGCGGTCCAGCTGATCGACGAAACCATTCGGGCCATACCGGTCCCCACCGCCGCGGCCTGACCATGCGGCCCACGCCCTCAGGCTGGGCGACGCTCGTCGGGGGGTTCCTCGTCTACGTCGTCGGCGTCATCCTCGGCTATCCCGAGCTGGTCATCGCCGCCGTCGTCCTCCTCGGCCTGATGGTCGCGGCCGTGGCGTGGGTCGTGCTGCCTCCTCACCTGGCCGTGCGCCGGGAGCTGGCGCCGACGAGGGTACGCCGGGCCGATGCCGCCCTGGGCCTGGTGGAGATCACCAACACCGGCCGGCGCCGGGCCCCCCGCCTGCAACTCGAGGACCGGGCCGGGGCCGACACGGTCACCCTCGACCTCCCGCCGCTGCGCCCCAGCGATCAGCACACCTCCACCTACCGCCTGCCAACCCGGAGGCGGGGCGTCTACCAGGTGGGGCCGTTGACCCTGGCCCAGACCGACCCGTTCGGCCTGATCGCCCGGCGGCGCGCCTTCGGGGAGAGCGCCACGCTGTGGGTCCATCCCCGAAGCCACCCGGTGCCCCCCAACCGGGCGGGCGCCAACTTGGAGGTCGACGGGCCCATGGACGAGCGGGCCCCGGAGGGCACCATCGCCTTTCAGGGCCTCCGCCCGTATGTGATCGGCGACGACCTGCGGATGGTTCACTGGCGGACCACGGCGAGGACCGGGACCCTGATGGTCCGCAAGCACGTCGACACCAACCGCCCACAGGTCGTCATCCTCCTCGACGACCGCCGGGCCAGCTACCCCGAGGACGGCTGGTTCGAGGAGGCGGTCGAGACAGCGGCATCACTCCTCGAGGCGGCTCTGCGCACGGGCGCCCCGGTCCGCCTCGACTACGTGAGCGGCACGGTGACGGGCTTCATCCCCACCGGGGGACGGGACTCGCTGGATCTCCTGGCCGGCGCCGAGCTGGCCGGGACCGGCAACCTGGGGCGGGCGGTCGCCAACCTGAGCCAGGAGACCGGCGGCAGCGCCGCGGTGCTGGTGAGCGGGGAGAACCTGGCCGACAGCGTCAGCGAGCTCGACGCCCTGAGCGGCCGCTACCGGCGGGTCTCCGCCCTGCTCGTGGGCACGTCCGCCGCCCTCGCCCGCCGGGTCGGCGGTCTCGAGGTGTGCCAGGCCCGGGGTGCGCCCGCGGTCCTGGCTCTGTGGCAGTCAGGCACCAGCTGAGGTGGCCCGTCCGACGACCACGACCACAAGATCCGACGCGACTGGGACAACCGGGGATCCGGCAGATGGCGGGCCGGAGGGCGGGATGTCGGCGTCCGGCGGGTGGCGCAGCACCTTGATGGCCCTGGGCAGCGGGCGCCTGGTTCCGGCCCTCGCCGCCGTCGGGGCGGTCGTCGCCGCGGGTGTCGCCTTCGGGCGGGTCTACGGGTTCTCGACGGTGCCGGCGCCCTTGGTCGTCTCGGTGGTCATCGGCGCCCTCGGCGGGCTCCTCGCCCGCCTCCTGCTGGT
>JALYVP010000093.1 GCA_030853185.1 Actinomycetota bacterium
GACTTCGAGGTTCCCTCGAAAGTCCTGGCCATACGCCTCCCACGTCACCCGATCGACACCCGGTGCAGCCTTCGCGTTGATGGCCACGAAGGCCGCCCAGAGACGACCGAGATCCACATGGTGCAGCGGTGAACCGTGCTTCCTTGTCTCTTCGTGCTACCTCACGCACACGATCCAGCCCGTTTGCCACGCCCTGTCCGGCACTGCGTCCAGGACGTGTTAGGTCGTCCGCGTTCCCCCCGGCCAGCCCCCTTCCCTCCCCCACCTCCCCCACCTCCGCCGCCACTCTCGTGGCCTTGTTCGATGGGTTCGTCGGTAGTACGGGCCTGTCAGACTTCTCGTGCTCGTCCATCTCAGGCGTACGGCCTTGACCTTCCCTGAGCGGGCCGCCCGGTGATCAACCGAACGGACGAGCACGAGACCTCCCGGTTCTCGCGCATGGAAGTTCCGTGCATGCCATGGCTCTCTGACCGCGCGGGGTCCGCCAGCAACTCGCGATAGCGCTACTGACGATATGGCCTTCCGATCTCATAGACGACGTCGGCACCCCGAACTCTGTGATTACGCGGCTCAATAGCCCGGCCTGCACGTGCCCCGGTCCAACGCTTCGCCGTCACCCTCGCGAGTGACAACGCATGGCCAGGGTCACCGTGGTTCGCTACACCTTCGATGTAGAGCTCTTCCATCTCCTCCTCCATGCCGGTTTTGATCCCGGCGCTCCCATGAGACCATCAGCCACACGCCATTCGCGGAGCGGATCGACCGGCGACGACTGCGGAGCTCCCAGCTATGACGTCGGCCAGGGACGCCGGGACCTGCGTGGCCAAAAGGACCTCGGGCGGTCCGAAGAGTGGTATGGCGACTCGGTCGTAGCTGGCGCCGAGGTGGCAGATGGCGGGAAAGGCGTCCTGGGAGAGACGACCGATGCGCCCCAAGTTCATCAGTGTGCCGGAGTGGGGCCGGCGGCTCGGCATCTCCAAGGACAGCGCCTACAAGGCGGCCCGCCTCGGTCAGATCCCCGGCTGCTTCGCCATCGGGCGGCTCTACCGGGTCAACTGGTCAGCGTTCCTGCAGCGCAGCGGGCTGACTGGCGGCGAGCAGCCCGCCGATGAACTCGGCGGCGGCGCGGTCTCGTCCCTCGACCATGTGGGCGTACACCCGCAGCGTGGTCGTGGCATCGGCATGGCCTAGTCGGCCGGCGATCGTTCGGACGTCCCGGCCGGAGGCGACGAGCACCGAGGCGCTGAAGTGGCGCAGGGTGTGCAGGGTCACCCCCGACACCCGTTCCTTGGCACACAGCCGAGCGAAACCCTGCCCCAGGCTGTCGGGCTTCATCGGCGTCTCGCCTGACGGGTCGAAGGTGAACACGTAGCCGTCGGGGTCGAGGGTGACGCAGGCCTCGCATGCCCGCTGCCCGGCGGTATCGAGGTGCCGGCGCAGGACCTGGACGGAGAACCCGTCGAGGGCGATCTGTCGTTGGGCGTGGGTCTTGGTCGGGCCGACCACCCAACCGGGACCGTCGGCGTGCTTGATGGCTCGCCGGATGTGGAGGTTGCCGTGATCGAGGTCGAGGTCGCTCCAGCGGATGCCGAGCAGCTCACCTCGGCGGGCCCCGCTGGTCGCGGCCAAGGCGATGGCGGCGGCCAGTATCGGCTGCCCCCGGTCCTCAGCGCCGGCGATGAGGCCCTGGATGACCTCCGGCGAGGGGATGGACTTCGCTCCGACCCGCAGCGGCGGCGGGCTGGCGGACTGGGTGACCGCCCGGGGGACCACCGACCACTTGACGGCCTGGTTGAGCGCGGCGGACAGGACGGCGTGGGTGTGGTGGACGCTGCTCGGGTGGAGGCCCTCATCCAGCCATTCTCGGTAGGCCCGATCGAGGTGTTGGGCGGTGAGCTTGGACAGCCGGAGGCTTCCGAGCTTCTCGTCGATCCGCTTGATGTTGCCCCGGTATCCCCGGACTGTCGTCGGCGATTTCGTCGAGCTGATGTGATCGAGCCAGCGATCGAGGAACTCGGCCAGGGTCGAGGTGTCCAAAGCGACGACGCCCTGGCCCAGGTCCCGGACGAGCTCGGCCAAGGCGGAGTCAGCCTGCTTCTTGGTGCCCCGGAAGGTTCTGGTCGACTGCCTGGGGTTGCCGGTGACAGGATCGGTACCTATGAACACCCGCAGCCGCCACACCCCCGGGGATCTCTCCTGCTTGGTCCCTCGCACGTCAGGCGACCTCCTGGGCAGATCTACTAGTCCAAGACTAGTCCGGGGAGACTGCTAAGGTCCAGAAACCAACTCACTGGGGCACAAAATCCCTGGTCAGAAGCCCAAGCCCCCGTAGCTCAGAGGATAGAGCGTCGGTTTCCTAAACCGTGCGTCGCAGGTTCGAGTCCTGCCGGGGGCACTCACGTTTCCGCAGGTCAGGCGCTTGTTCGACGCCTTCCAGATGCCCGTTGGTCACGGAATGGCCGGGCCGGAGCGGCCCCCTGGCCCGCGCCTGAAGCGGCCGGGGCGACCTGCCGCGACTTCCCGCCTACAGTCGGCGTGGCTGGACGTTGAGACCGACAGGGGGGAGGCCGGCGCCATGTTCGAGGAGCACCGCCAGAAGAAGGCCCAGCATGCCTACACCGCTGCCCTCGCTCACTGGCAGGCCCAGCGCGACAGCTACGCCAACCTGCTCCAGACGGTCCAGACCTTCGGTGGCCAGGCCACGCCCGAGATCATGCTCCGCTCCGGCGAGGCCCAGTTCTACAAGGTCACCGGCGCCGGGCTCATCGAGGAACGCCGAGGGAAGGGCCAGTATCAAGGCCACTCCACCGGCGTCTCCATACCGATAGGCAGCATCGGCGGCCGTTCGGTCCGCTACCGGGTTGGCGCCAACCGAGGTCACTACGTGCAAGGGGCGCCGGTAGCCACCGTCATCGACACTGGGACCGTCTACGTCACCAACCGGCGGGTGATCTTCGCCGGGGGCCGCCAGACCCGCGAGTGCGACTTCGCCAAGCTGATCGGCTTCACCCACGACGACGCCGAGGGGTCCACGACGTTCTCGGTGTCCAACCGTCACAAGCCGACCACCGTCCACTACGGCCACGAGCTGTCCGGGCCATTCGACTTCCGGCTGGACCTCGCCCTCGCCAACTACCGCGGGACCGTCCCCCAGCTCGCCGGCAACCTGGCCGAGGAGCTGGCCGGCATCGACGCCCACCGCCCTGTCGAGCCGAGCCATCACGGGGGGGCGCCATCTGACGCTCCGTGGTATGCGTCCGACCCGCCCGGGCGTCTGCCCGCCGGCGAGTCGTAAGGTGGGCGGGTGGCCCGCGAGGATCTCAACGAGGCGCAGCGACGAAAACAGGCAGGGGACCTGGACGGCGCCGTGCTCGCCATCGAAGCCGTCCTCGAAGGTCGCCGGGCTCACCCGGCGGCCCTGACCCAGCTGGCCGAGGTCCAGTTGCGGCGAGGTCGGCTGGAGGAGGCCGAGGAGGCCCTGGATCGGGCCGAGGACACCGCAGGCACGACGGCGGCGTCCGCCCGCCTGCGTGGCGATGTGCGCTATCGCCGCAAGCAATGGGGTGAGGCGGCTCGCTGCTACCAGGACGCCGATGCCCTCGGCGACCGGGGCATCTGGGCCCTCGTGCAGCTGGGGCGCTGCCGGATGCGCCTGGGCGACACTGATGGGGCTCGGGGTGCGGCCGCCCGAGCGGTGGAGCGCGACGGCGCCGCGTCGCCGGCGTGGGTGCTGCTCGGGGACCTGGCGCGGCGCGACGAGCATCTGGAGGACGCCGAGTCGATGTACGCCCGGGCTCACGACGTCGCCCCCGGCGATCAATGGGCCTACGCCAAGCTGGTCGAGACCCGGCTGCTCGCCCTCCCCGAGGATCGCCGGGCCCGTCAGGTCGAGGTGCTGCTGAAGAGCAGCGGGCGGGACAACCGCCACCTCCTCGGCGTGCTCGCCCGGCTGCGCTCCGAGCGAGGTGACGAGGAGCAGGCAGCCAACGACTGGGCCACGGCGGCCCACCAGCACGGCGACCGTTTTGCCCGCAAGATGCAAGGGTTCGCCCTGCGGCGGGCCGGCAAGCTCGATGAGGCGGCGGCGGTGCTCGGCTCCTGCGTGCTGGAGGACCCCCAGGATCTGGTCCTGTTCCGCACCTACGTGCACCTGCAGCGCAGCCGCGGGGCGCTCGAGGAGCTACGGGGCACCCTGGAGGACCTGATCCCGCGGGCCGGTTCTCGGCGGGGAGCTGTCTACGGCGAGCTGAAGAAGCTGCCGCCCCCGCCGGCGGTCCCTGAGCCCGAGGCCGGGATCGGCGACTCTCGTTGACCACCCCGACGCTCGGGGAGCTGGTCGAGGTGGCGGAGGTGGACACCGTTGTCCGTCTCGACGGGCCCGGTCGGCGCCTGGGCGAGCTGGTCCTGACCGGCGACGTCGTCGACAGCCTGTCGGCGGTCCTCGCCGGGGCATCGGGCTCGACCGGCGCGGGGTTCTTCGTGGTCGGTCCGTTCGGTTCCGGCAAGTCACACTTCCTCGCCGCGCTGGGCGAGCTGGTCACCGACCCTCTGGCGGCGGGAGGTCTTCCGGGGTGGGACGCATCGCTGCGCCACCGGGCCGCTGGCGCCCGGGCGTCGTTGGCCATCGGGGTGCCTCTTGTCGAGTACCGGGCGGAGGCACGCCTGGAGGACGTGGTGGCCCGGCGGGCGTGGCGGGCGCTGCACCGGGAGCCGGCCCCAACCGGCGCCGATCGCTCCGAGACCTGGGATGGCCTCCTTGCGTCCGCCCAGGCTCAGGGCCACGCCGGCGTCGCCATTCTCCTCGATGAGCTCAGCGAGTTCCTGCGAGCCAAGCAAGGCGCCGAACTCACCGAGGACCTCCGCTTCTTGCAGTTCCTCGGTGAGTGGGCCGGTGCCCGGCCGGTGCTCGTCGCCGCCGCCCTCCAGGAGAGCATCGAGGAGGTGGCCAACGTCAGCCAACGGGAGCTGGCCCGCATACGGGACCGTTACCGCCCCGGCCTGACCCTCTCGATGCGCCACGTCGAGGACCTGGTTCGGGGGCGGCTGGTCAGGTTGCGCCCAGGAGCGGAGCAATGGGTGACCCTAGCCCAGGCCGAGCTGGAGGCCGCCTTTCCCGCCAGCCGGGTGGAACCCGATGCCTTCGCTCGGTGCTATCCGCTGCACCCCGACACGCTCGGTCTGCTCGAAGGCCTGCGCTTCGTGCTGTCCCAGCAGCGAGGTGTGGTCGACTTCGTGTGCCGCCAGCTGAGAACCGACCTGGGTCGACCCTACGACCACCTGGTCACCCCCGACCAGGTCTACGACCACTTCCGGGAGCGCCTGCACGAACGCCATGAGACGGCCCGACTGGCGGACACCGTGGTGCCCTACTTCGAGCGGGCTGCGCCCGAGCTGCTCGACAGCGACGACGTCGACCTGGCCCTCAGAGCGGTCAAGCTGTGCTGTCTCCTCGCCGCGTCTCCCCTCGAACGACCCCGGACGGCCGCCGAGCTGGCCGGGATGCTGCAGGCTCGGGTCAGCGACCTGGAGCCGGCGGCCAACGTGTCCTATCTCGAGCAGGCGGTGCTGGCCCCCCTCGCCCGCCGGGGCGCCTACCTGATCGCCGATCCGGGGCCGCCGGTCACCTACCGGGTGGAGGTGGGGGCCGATGCCGCCCTGGTCGCCGAGGGACGGGTCGCCCAGGCTCGATCGGAGTTGTCCCCCGACGACCGGCGGGTGATCGCCACCCTGGTCAAGCTGGGCTCTCTCCCGGCCCTGCCCCTGCAGGTCCTGGCCGAGGTGGGCACGGCCCGGCGGGAGATGCTCTGGCACAACACTCTCCGGTCGGTGGTCGTGGGGACCGGTCGGGTCCTGGAGATGACCCCTGCCGATGCCGAGGCCATGGTCTCCCGAGCCGCGACGGCCGGTGCGGAAGGGTGCCTCCTGGTGGCCGAGGTAGAAGGCTCGGAGGGCCAGGAGGCGGCCGCACGCGCCAGGGCGCTCACCGGTGCCACGGACCGCCTGACGGTGTGGGCCCCGGCGGTCCCGAGTGCGGAGGAGCAGTCAACGATGCTCGACTTCCGGGCCCGGGTGATGGTGGCCGAAGCCGCGCTCCGGGCCGGGGACGGCGAGGTCGCCGAGTTGTTGGCCCGTTCCGCCGATGCCGACGCCGCCCAGGGGCGCGAGCTCCTCCGCCGGCTCTACTTCGACGGCGAGGTGATCCACGGCGGTGCCAGCGTCGAGCGGGCCGTGCTCGACCTTCCATCCCTGTCGGGGCTCCCGTTCGAGCGGCAGCTTCCATCCCTCGTCGACCCGCTCCTGTCCGGGCTGCACCCGCTGCATCGCCAGGTGGCCCCTCGCGGCGAGCTGGTCGGCGAGCGCCTCGTTCGCCGCCTGGTCCACGAGGTCATCGCCGTCGGGCGATTGTCGGCCGCGGCCATGGCCCGAGGCCAGCTCCGACCTCTCATCGAGGGGTATCTGGTGCCCCTGGGGCTGGCCCGAGTGCGGGCCGATGGGGCGACGGTGGCGCCCGACCCGGTCAAGAGCCTGGCCACCGGAGAGGTGCTGCGCCTCGTCGGCGACGCCGGTCCGGTCACGGCCACCGACGTGGCCGCCGGCCTGGCCGACGGACCCCTTGGTCTGACCGCGCCCGAGTCGGTGCTGGTCATCAACGCCTGCGTGCAGGCCGGGCTGGTCGAGTTGCGGCGGGGCCGCAGCCGCCTGGAGGAGCCGTTCGTGGCCGTGAGCGGTGCCGACCGCTTGTACCCCGGTGAGCTAGTGGATCCCGCCGTGCGCGTCGCCACCGCCGGACTCGCACCCATCACCGGTACGGGACCGTTCGACCCATGGAGCACCGAGATCCAGCGGGCGTCGTGGCACGCCGCCCGGGCGTGGCTGGAGGCCCGGCGCGAGGACGTAGCCCAGGCCCGTGCCGGGTTGGCCTCCGCCCGGGACATCCCGGCGCTCGGGGGGGCGGACACTGGAGCGGTGCTGGGCGACGCCCGGGCGGTAGCGGCGGTGCTCGAGGCATGCCCGGCCGACTCGGCCCCGGCAGTGGGGCTGGCCAAGCTGGCCGGCGCCGTCGCCGACGGCCCCGCCCTGCTCGCCGCCGCGGGCCGATTGGCCGCCCTGGCCCGTTTCCTCCGCGACGACCTGCGACGCCTGGACGAGGCGGCCGCCTACCTCACCCATCCCGACCTGGCCGTCCCCGACGACGACGCCGCCCTGGCATCACTCCGCGACTCTGCCATCGGGCTGCTGGCCGAGACCTTCGCCCTGGCCGCCGCCGAGCGCACCGGTGAGGTGTTCGCCGCCCTCCGCGAGTTCCGCGGCGCGTACGCCGCCGCCTACGTCGAGGCCCACGACCGCTTCTATGCCGCCGTGGACAGGGCCCGGGCGGAGCCGGTGCGCTCCAGCCCCGCCTACCGGGCCCTGCGGGCGCTGTCGGCCGTCGGGGCGGTGGCGGTGCCCGACGATCGCGTCAAGGTCGACCGGGCCCTCGTCGCCGCCCTGCCGGTCCCCTGCCGGCGTCGGGTCGACATGGAGCTGGCATGGAAGCCGCGCTGCGCCTGCGGGTTGCCCCTCGGCGCCGAACCACCGGTGCTCGATGCCGCCGCGCTGGTGGCGATCGCCGAGCGCGGGGTCGGCCAGTACCTGGTTGAGCTGGGCCGGCCGGAGACCCTGGACCGGCTGGGCACAGCAGCTGCCGATCTCGACGCCCTGGGCCGGGATGGACTGGCCTCGAGCGTTCGCTCCTTGGCGGCCCTGGCCGCAGACGGGGACGCGGCGCCCGATCGGGTGGCAGGGGTACTGGGCGGCGAGGACGGCGAGGATCTGTCCGGGGTCCTTCGCGATGTGTTGACTGGTGGCCAGCTGATCGTCACCCGGGACCTGGCCGACCTGCGGGAGGACCTGATCGGCCGGCGCTACCCCAAGCGTCGGCTGCTCGACCTGCTTGCCGCCTGGGTGGACCCGGCCGGCGACCTCCCCGGCAGCGGGTTCGTCGAAGTCGCCGACAGCACCGACTCGTCGGGCGGCACCCGGCTTGGTACCGGGCCTGAGGTCAGCACCGGGGCCGAGCCGTCGTTGGGCCCAACGGCCCCGGGCGAGAGGCGCCGACCGTCGGCGACGATCACCTTCGTCGGGGAGCGGTTCCCCGGGCTGTCGCCGCTCCTTCCTGACCATCAGGGCGCTGACGCGTTCTGGCTGGCGGCGTGGTGGACGGGGCGGGCCTCACCCCCGAGTTGGCTCCCGTCGCGCCTGTTGGCCGAGACGGTGCTGCTCGGGACCGCGTCTCTGGCGGCGATCCAAGTTCCCGAGGTGCGCGCCGAGCTGGCCGATCTGGACAGCCGGATCCGTCCGGGGTCGGTGCTCGGTGAGGAGCTGGCGGCGGCGATGGCCCTCGGGGACCTGCCCAAGCGGGAAGTCGCAGCCGCCCTCACCGCCGAGACGCTGCTGCGCCACCCGGTCCGCCTGGCCGCCAACGAGCTCCTTCGGCGCGTCCCCGGCGACTGGCCGCTGGCGGGGCAGATCGCACCGAGCGGCGGTCCCAGCCTGGCGGCGGCCATCGACGCCCACCACGCCTTGGTCTGTGCCGAGGAGCTCGCGGCCCTCGCCTGCTGCCTGGAGGCGGCCGGGCACCTGGCGGAGCTGGAGCGCCGCCTTGCCGACACGTCGGGTGCCGAACTGGTGGCCGAGATCTACCCGAGCCACTACGCGCCGGTCGCCGCCCTGATCAGCCAGGCTGACGCCGCCGCCGCCGGCGAGTCGCTCATCGACACCTCCGCCCTGGACGCCGTTCGATCCGCCGCCGGCCGGCTCCTGCGGGCCGCCGAGGACCGGCTGGTCGAACACGCGAACGCCGGATTCCCTGACAACCTCCCGGTGTGGGACATCGGCCGGTCGCTCGTCCAGCCGCTGCTCACCCAGCACAACCGGGTGGCAGTGCTGCTCATCGACGCCATGCGAGCCGACCTGGCCGCCAGGGTCGGCGAGGTGCTGTCCCGAATGTTCCCGCGACGCCCGCTGAGCCGGCACTGGGCCGTGCTGCCGGCGCCGACCCGCACGGTAGAGGCCGTCGCCGCGCTCAGCTGGGGGCGGCCGGTCCCTGCCGGCTCGGCCGGTCAGCATCCCGACTCCGGGCAGGTCCCCTTCAGCCACCTCGGGTTCGAGGCCGTCACCCTGGTGGGCGCCGACCGCGACCACAATGCCGCCGCCCTGCAAGACCTGTGGACCTCAGGGCCTCCGATCTCGGTCGCCGTGGCCACCAGCGTGGACGAGCGTCTGCACCGCACCTCGGCGGACGTCGCCGCGCTGCTCGATGAGGCGTGCACCGGCCTGCGACACCGGGTCCTGCCCTCGCTCACCTCGATCCCGCGATGGGTGCCCATCGTCGTGCTGGCCGACCACGGCTTCCGGGAGAACCCGACGTGGGGTCGAGGCCCGGAGGGCCGTTACACCCACGGGGGCACATCGCTCGAGGAATGCGTGGTGCCGGTGCTCGTTCTTGGTCCACAGCCGCCGACGTGACGGCCGACACGCCCGGGTCGCCGGCTGGCCCACGTCCGTTCTAGGAAGAGCGGCCCAACGACACGGCCGCCTCCCGATGCAGCCGACCGAAGTTGTAGTAGGCAGCGCACGCTCCCTCGGAGGAGACCATGCAGGTGCCGATCGGGGTCTCGGGGGTGCAGGCGGTGCCGAACACCTTGCACTCCCACGGCTTGATGACTCCCTTGAGCACCTCACCGCACTGGCAGGCCTTGGGGTCGGCGACCCGGACGCCGGGCACCGAGAAGCGCAGCTCGGCGTCGAAGGCAGAGAAGTCGGGGCGCAGCTTGAGGGCGCTCTGGGAGATGAAGCCCAGTCCCCGCCACTCGAAGTGGGGGCGCAGCTCGAACACCTCGCTGAGGATGGCCAGGGCCCGGGGGTTGCCTTCGTCGCGGACAACCCGCTTGTACTGGTTCTCGATCTCACAGCGGCCCTGGCTGATCTGGGTGAGGAGCATCGCCACCGCCTCGAGGATGTCGAGGGGCTCGAAGCCGGCGGTGACGAGCGGCTTGTGGTAGTGCTCGGTCACGAACCGGTACGGGCGGTTGCCGACCACGGTCGAGACGTGGCCTGGGCCGAGGAACCCGTTGAGGCGCAGGTCAGGGGATTCCAGGATGGCCTTGATGGGCGGGACGATGGTGACGTGGTTGCAGAACACGCTGAAGTTGGTGACCCCGAGCTGGCGGGCCCGCAGCACGGTCAGGGCGGTGGACGGTGCGGTCGTCTCGAAGCCGACGGCGAAGAACACCACCTCCCGGTCGGGGTTGTCCTGAGCCAGGCGAAGAGCGTCGAGCGGCGAGTACACGAAGCGGACGTCCGCCCCGCGGGCTTTGGCCTGCAGCAGGCTGCCGTTGCCTCCGGGTACGCGCATCATGTCGCCGAAGGAGGTGAAGATGATTCCCGGCGTCTCGGCCACGGCGATGGCGTCGTCGACCCGGCCCATCGGGATCACGCAGACCGGGCAGCCCGGTCCGTGGACCAGCTCGACGTTGGCCGGGAGCAGGTGCTCGATGCCGTGCCGGTAGATGGTGTGGGTGTGACCACCGCACACCTCCATGAACTTGAGGTGCTCGCCGTCGGCCAGGCGGGTGATCTGGCTGACCAGTGCCCGCGCCGCCGCCGGGTCGCGGTACTCGTCGACGAACCTCACGCCGGCCCACCTGGAGCGGCGGCGTGCTCCGGTGACGACAACCCGTCAGTGGTGACCACCGACGCGTCCAGGGCGTCAACCTCGTCGGCGTATGCCTGGCCCATCAACTGGAGCCCCTCCAAGGCCATCTTGGCTTCGGCCTCGTCGATCTTCGACATGGCAAAGCCCACATGGATCAGCACCCAGTCACCGATCTGGAGATTCTCGTCCTCCAGCAGACCGATGTTGATCATGCGCGTGACTCCGGTGACGTTGACCCGAGCCAGATGCTCGTGGCCAGCCTTCAACTCGACGATCTCGCCAGGTATGCCGAGGCACATGACGTCGCCTCCCTTCGTTCGGTTGTTTGGTATGCGACCTTGCAGCGCGGGCCCCAGCGCCCGAGCTCGGAACCCGGCTACATGCTCCGGATCTTGAGATAGCGGGCCAGATCTGGGGCCGACTTGTAGGCCGCCCCTCCCACCGTCCCAAGGAACAACACCAGCGTGAAGAATCGTTTCATGAACCTGTCTCCTTCTTGATTTCCATCGTTGCCGTCAACTCATCCAACAGCTCGTCGACCACCAGGACTGCCTGCTCCACGGCGTCGGCCACGGGTGAGGAAAGGCCTATGGTCTCGCTGATCACCGCGGGCTGACACCCCACGACCAACACCCTACGGACCTCGCCGCCGAGGTTCTCGAGCATCCCCAGAACCGCTTCTGGGTTCACCGTGTGGGCGTCCAATCCTGGCGTATCGGTAGGGGTGCGATCAGGCTCGATCAGGGCCACCGTGCCAGGGGGCTCACCGATCGAGATGG
>JALYVP010000094.1 GCA_030853185.1 Actinomycetota bacterium
CGGGGACGTGCATCACCTGCTCCGACGAGGGCCGGGTAGCCGAGGTGGTGAGCGTCGGACCTGATGCTGCGGTCGTGCGGGCCGCCGGTCAGCTGGAGGAAGCAGACGTCACCTTGGTGGGGCCGGTGGGCCCCGGGGATGTCGTGCTCATTCACGCGGGCACGGCCATCTCCCGCCTCGGCGCGGAATCGTAATGCCGGAGAAGACCGACTTCTTGTATCCGTTCATCGAGGGCGGAGAGCGGGACTCGCGCTCGTTGCTGACCGACCTGGCCGCCTCGGCGGAGGCCAAGGCGGTGGAGAGCCTCCGACTGCGCACCGAGACCCTGGCCGCCAGCGAGGATCAACTCCATCAGGCGGCGGAGGCCATGGCCGCCCGCTTCGATGCCGGCGGCCGGCTGTTCACGTTCGGCAACGGTGGGAGCTCGACCGATGCCGCCACCGTGGCCGACCTGTTCGCCAGCCCGCCGGACGGAACGGCCCTTCCCGCCCTCACGCTGGCCTGCGACGAAGCCATCCTCACCGCCCTCGGCAACGACGTCGGCTTCGACCTGGTCTTCTCCCGACAGATGATCGCCCATGCCCACCCCGGGGACATGGCCCTCGGGGTGTCCACCAGTGGCAACTCGAGAAACGTGGTCCTGGCCCTCGAGGAGGCCGCCCGCCGGGAGGTGCTCACCCTCGGCCTGGTCGGCTACGACGGCGGGCAGATGGCTCGCGCCGGTCTCGACCACTGCTTCGTGGTGGGCTCCGACAGTGTCCACCGCATCCAGGAGACGCAGGCGTTCTTGATCTTCGACCTGTGGCGGCGGGTGCAGTCGGCCCGCCTGCAGTCGGCCCGCCACCCGAAAGGCATGCCATGACCGACACCGATGCGGCCGATCCCGGCCCGTCCGGGACCGACCCGTCCCCTTCCGGAACCAGCCCGTCCCGGTCGGGGACCAAGGCCGGATTGCGCGACAGTCGAGGTAACGGCGCCGATTCGGAGGCCCGGGAGACCGCCGTGCTGGAGCGGATCGAGAGATTCCGGCGCCGCCGCTCACGCCTGCGTGACACGATTGTCACCCTGGCCCACGGCGCCGGCGGCAAGTCGTCGGCGGCGCTGATCGACGAGGTCTTCCGGCCCGTCTTCGCCGACCTGGACGAGTCCGGCGCCGTCGTGGACATGCCGCTCAACGACGGGGCCCTGATGGAGCTGCCGTCCGGCGAGCGCTTGGCGTTCAGCACCGACTCCTTCGTCGTCAAGCCCCTCCGGTTCCCGGGAGGATCGATCGGCGACCTGGCGGTAAATGGCACGGTCAACGACCTGGCCATGATGGGGGCCCGGCCCGCCTGGCTGTCCGCCGCGTTCGTCCTCGAGGAGGGGTTCGCCATCGACGACCTGCGAGTGATCGCGGCCGACATGGGGACCGCCGCCGGGAAAGCCGGGGTCAGGGTCGTCACCGGTGACACGAAGGTCGTCAACCGGGGCGCCGCCGACGGGCTCTACGTGACCACGGCCGGGGTGGGCGTGGTCCCGGCCGGTCGCACCTTGTCACCGGACCGGGTCCGCCCCGGTGACGTGGTCCTCGTGTCGGGGACCATCGCCGATCACGGCATGGCGGTCATGCTGGCGAGGGGGGACCTCGCCATCGAATCCGACATCCATTCCGACACGGCCCCGTTGGGCGAGCTGGTCGAGCTGCTCTTTTCGGCCGCCCCCGGTACTCGGTGGTTGCGGGACCCGACCCGCGGTGGTGTCGGCACCGTGTGCAACGAGCTGGCTCGCGATGCCGGGGTCGCCGTCATCCTCGACGAGGCCCGGCTCCCGATCGACCCTGCGGTTGGCGGGGCCTGTGACATGCTCGGGATCGACCCGCTGTACGTGGCCAACGAGGGCAAGTTCGTCGCCATCGTCGGCCCCGAGGAGGAGGAGGCGGCTCTGGCGGCCCTGCGCTCCCATCCCTTCGGCCAGGGAGCGACCCGCATCGGCCAGATCAACGAGGATCCACCCGGCATCGTGGTCCTGCTCACCAGCTTCGGGGGGACCAGGATCGTCGACATGCTCGTCGGCGACCCGTTGCCCAGGATCTGCTGAGGCGTGGAGACGAGCGTCCGTGTCGGCATCCGGGTGCGGGGCACGGTGCAGGGCGTCGGGTTCCGACCCTTCGTGTACCGCCACGCCCAGGCCCTGGCACTAACCGGCTTCGTCCTCAACGACAGCGCCGGCGTCCTGATCGAGGTGGAGGGATCGAGCGCCGGCGTCGACGAGCTGCGCCGGTTGCTGACCGAGGAGCCACCACCCTTGGCCGTCGTGGCGGGGATCGAGGTCTGGCCCATGGCCGGCTCCGGCCAACCGGGGAGGACATTCACCATCCTCTCGAGCGAGGGGATCGGTGATGCGACCACCCCCGTCAGCGTGGACACGGCGACCTGCGAGGAGTGCCTGGCCGAGATGGGCGATCCCGCCGACCACCGGTACCGCTATCCCTTCACCAACTGCACCAACTGCGGGCCCCGCTACACGATCGTGAAGTCGGTTCCCTATGACCGCCCGGCGACGACCATGGCCGCCTTCGAGATGTGCCCGTCGTGCCGGAGCGAGTACGAGGACCCCGGCGACCGGCGGTTCCACGCCCAACCCAACGCCTGCCCCTCGTGCGGACCGACGTTGTCGTTCCGTGACCTCGGCGGTGACCGCCAGAGCCGGGGCACCGACGCTCTCGACGCGGCGATCGAAGCGCTCCGGCGCGGCGCCATCCTGGCCGTCAAGGGCCTCGGTGGCTTCCATCTGGCCGTCGACGCCACCGACGCCACCGCGGTGGCCGAGCTGCGTCGCCGCAAGGCGCGCGACGACAAGCCGTTCGCCGTCATGGTGGCCGACCTCGCCGCCGCCGCCGAGGTGGGGGAGATCGACGCGGTGGCCACCGGCGCCCTGACCTCGCACCGCCGACCCATCGTGCTCGTCCCCCGGAAGGCCTCCGAGAGCCGGATCGCCGGCGGGGTGGCCCCCGGCCTGGGCGAGATCGGCCTGCTCCTCCCCTACACCCCTCTCCACCACCTGCTGCTCGAGGGCGTTGGCCGGCCTCTGGTCATGACCAGCGCCAACCGCAGCGACGAGCCGATCGCCCAACATGACACCGACGTGCTCGAACGCCTCGGTGACCTGGTCGACGGGGTGGTGAGCCACGACCGCGGGATCCACATCCGCTGCGACGACTCCGTAGCGCGCGTCGCCGGCGGGCGGCTCCAGATGGTGCGGCGGTCACGCGGCTACGCCCCGGCACCCCTGCGCCTGGCGGTGCCGGCGCCCGGTCACATCCTCGCGGTCGGCGCCGAGCTGAAGAACACCGTGGCGGTGGCCAAAGGCGACCTGGTGGTGGCCAGCCACCATCTGGGGGACCTGGAGCACCTGGCCACCTACCAGTCGTTCCGTCAGGCCGTCGACCATCTGTGCCACCTCTACGCGGTGACCCCCGAGGTGGTCGCCCACGACCTCCATCCCGAGTACCTCTCGACCAAGTTCGCCCACGACCTCGACCTCGAGACCTGCGAGGTGCAGCACCACCACGCCCACCTGGCGGCCTGCCTCACCGAGCATGGCCACACCGGACCGGTCCTCGGCCTGATCTTCGACGGCCTCGGCATGGGCCCCGACGGCGTCCTGTGGGGCGGCGAGCTCCTCGTCGCCGACCTTAGCGGCTACCGCCGGGCCGGTCACCTGCTGACGGCGGCGCTGCCCGGTGGCGCCACCGCCATCCGCGAACCGTGGCGCATGGCGGTCTCCTGGGTACACCGGGCCCAGGGCCCCGAGGCCGCCGCCCGGGTCGGTCGCCGCCTCGACGAGCGCTGGGGCACCGTCCTGTCGCTGGTCGAGGCTCGGTCGCTGGGTGAGGCCCGGTCGCTGGGTGAGGCCCGATCGCTCGAGGAGCCTGGCGGGAGTCCACCGAGATCGACGGGCGTGCCGGTGACGACCAGCATGGGGCGGCTCTTCGACGCGGTGGCCGCCCTCGTCGGGGTGCGCCGACGCACCACCTATGAGGGCCAGGCCGCCATCGAGCTGGAGGCGCTGGCCCGCCGGGTGCCGAGAGGTGACGCCCCCCGCTATCCCGTCGACCTGGTCCATACCGACGGCGTGGTGGTCCTCGACCCCCGCCCGCTGGTCGCCACCGTGGTCGCCGAGATCGATCGAGGCGTCCCGGCGGAGATCGTCGCCAGCGGATTTCATGAGGGCGTGGGACGGGCCGCGGCCGACCTGGCATCGGGTGCCGGGCTCGACACGGCGGCGCTCTCCGGGGGGGTCTTCCAGAACACAAGGTTGACCGAGATCGTCACAACCGACCTGGTCAGAAGGGGTGTGCGGGTACTCGTGCACGAGGCGCTGCCGCCCAACGACGGTGCGATCAGCATCGGCCAGGCCGCCGTCGCGGCGGCGTGTCGAACGGCCTGCGAAGGGCTTCCGGAGGCGGCCCGCCGGACATAGTGGAAAAACCCACTCATTTACGAGCGGCCGCCGAGAAGGCAAGATCGAGGGGACAAGGCGCCGGGGGGCTGCCTACGGGAGGTTGTACACGTGTCCACCCAATTACAGACCCAAGCGGAGGAGACCCTGGTCCACGTTTTGTGGATCAATGCCGGTCTCAGCTGCGACGGCGATTCCGTCGCACTCACCGCAGCTACCCAGCCGAGCATCGAGGAGATCGCTCTCGGGGCGCTTCCGGGTCTACCCAAGATCGCGGTCCACTGGCCGCTCATCGACTTCGAGTGCGGGCCGAACGGAGGTGCTGACGACTTCCTGGAGTGGTTCTTCAAGGCCGACCGGGGCGAGCTCGACCCGTTCGTGCTGGTGGTCGAGGGATCCATCCCCAACGAGAAGATCAAGAGCGAGGGCTACTGGTGCGGGTTCGGCAACGACCCGGCCACCGGCCAGCCCATGACGACCAGCGAGTGGCTGGACCGTCTGGCTCCGAAGGCCCTCGCCATCCTGGCGGCCGGGACCTGCGCCACCTACGGCGGGATCCACGCCATGCAGGGCAACCCCACGGGCGCCATGGGCGTCCCCGACTACCTCGGTTGGGACTGGAAGTCCAAGGCGGGCCTGCCCATCGTGTGTGTCCCGGGCTGCCCGGTGCAGCCGGACAACCTGAGCGAGACCATCCTGTACCTGCTCTACCAGGCCACGGGCCAGGCCCCGATGATCCCTCTCGATGATGCCCTGCGGCCGCAATGGCTGTTCGGCAAGACCGTGCACGAGGGCTGTGACCGGGCTGGCTACTACGAGCAGGGTGACTTCGCCACCGAGTACGGCTCGCCCAAGTGCATCGTCAAGCTTGGCTGCTGGGGCCCGGTGGTCAAGTGCAACGTGCCCAAGCGGGGTTGGCTCAACGGAGTCGGGGGCTGCCCCAACGTCGGAGGCATCTGCATCGGGTGCACCATGCCCGGCTTCCCCGACAAGTTCATGCCCTTCATGGATGAACCGCCGGGGGCGACCGTGTCGACCCTGGCGAGCGGTGCCTACGGCAAGGCCATTCGCGGCTTGCGGTCGGTGACCGGCAAGACCCTGGACAAAGAACCGAAGTGGCGTAGCCCAGGACGGAAGCTGATGACCACCTACAAGAGCGAGTGGAGGTAAAGCACGATGGCGACCAAGACGAGCCCCAGTAGAGCGACCACCGATGCAAACGGCCTGGTCGAGATGGCATGGGACCCGATCACCCGTATCGTCGGAAGCCTTGGTATCTACACCAAGATCGACTTCGGGCGAGGGAGGGTCGCAGAGTGTCACAGCACCTCGTCGATCTTCCGCGGCTACAGCATCTTCATGAAGGGCAAGGATCCCCGCGACGCCCACTTCATCACCAGCCGCATCTGCGGCATCTGCGGGGACAACCACGCCACGTGCTCCTGCTACGCGCAGAACATGGCCTACGGGGTCCGACCGCCGGCGCTCGGTGAGACGATCGTCAACCTGGGCGAAGCTGCCGAGTACATGTTCGACCACAACATCTTCCAGGAGAACCTGGTCGGGGTCGACTACTGCGAGAAGATGGTCGCCGAGACCAATCCTGGCGTGCTCGACCAGGCCAACCGGACCGAGGCGCCGCACGCGGCCGACCACGGGTACCGGACCATCGGCGACATCATGCGGACGCTCAACCCGTTCACCGGTGAGTTCTACCGGGAGGCACTGCAGGTCAGCCGCTACACCCGGGAGATGTTCTGCCTGATGGAGGGTCGCCACGTGCACCCCTCCACGCTGTATCCGGGCGGCGTCGGGACCACGGCCACGATCCAGCTGTTCACCGACTATTACGCGCGCCTCATGCGCTACGTCGAGTTCATGAAGCGGGTCGTGCCCATGCACGACGACCTGTTCGACTTCTTCTACGAGGCGATGCCCGGCTACGAGGAGGTCGGCAACCGCCGCATCCTCCTCGGATGCTGGGGTGCCTTCCAGGACCCCGATGTGTGCAACTTCAAGTACGGCGACATGACCCGCTGGGGTCGGGCCATGGGCGTGACCCCCGGCGTCGTCGTCGACGGCAAGCTCGTCACCAACGACCTCGTCGACATCAACCTGGGCATCCGGATCCTGCTCGGCAGCTCGTACTACGACAGCTGGGAGGGCCGGGAGATGTTCGTAACCCACGACCCCCTCGGCAACCCGGTGGACCGCAACCACCCCTGGAACCAGCACACGATCCCTCAGCCCCAGAAGCGGAACTTCGACGACAAGTACAGCTGGGTCATGTCACCCCGGTGGTTCGACGGTCAGGATCACCTGGCCCTCGACACCGGCGGCGGCCCCCTGGCTCGCCTGTGGTCGACCGCCCTGTCGGGCCTGGTCAACACCGACCACGTCAAGGCCACCGGCAACAGCGTCATCTTCAACCTGCCCAAGTCGGCCCTGAAGCCAGCGGTGACGATGGAGTGGAAGATCCCGCAGTGGTCCAACACCATCGAGCGGAACCGGGCCCGGACCTACTTCCAGCTTTACGCCGCAGCTGCCGCCCTCGACTTCATCGAGGTGGCGCTGGCCGAGGTCCGTGCCGGTCACACCAAGACATGGGAGCCGTTCGAGGTCCCCGACGAAGGCATCGGTTGCGGTTTCACCGAGGCTGTGCGTGGCGTGCTCTCCCATCACCTGGTGATCAAGGGGGGCAAGATCGCCAACTACCACCCGTACCCGCCGACGCCGTGGAACGCCAACCCGCGCGACATCTACGGAACACCCGGTCCCTACGAGGATGCCGTCCAGGACTGCCCGATCTTCGAGGAGAACACCCTGGACAACTTCAAGGGCATCGACATCATGCGCACGGTCCGCAGCTTCGATCCGTGCCTGCCCTGTGGTGTTCACATGTACCTCGGCAAGGGCAAGGTGCTCAAGAAGATGCACTCGCCTACCGGGCTCAGCGACCCACTCGGCTGACGAGGTGATACGTCCGACTACCGCTGGTGAGCGGATCGAGCAGCTGCTGGATCAGTTGGCGGCAACCGGGGAGAGCCCGGCCCGCGACTTCGCCGAGGAGCTCCTCCGTGCTGTCAGTGACCTCTACGGTTCGGGCCTGGCCCGGATCGTGGAGATCACCACGGAGGTCTCTCCTGAGGTGTTGAAGCACCTGGTCGCCGATGATCTGGTGTCAGGTCTCCTCTCGCTGCACGACCTTCATCCCGACGATCTGTCGGTCCGGGTCAACGCTGCCTTGGACTCGGTCCGGCCGATGCTCGGCCAGCACGCAGGCGACGTGGAGCTGCTCGGGATCGACGAGGAGGCGGGGGCCGTGCAGCTACGGCTCCTCGGTAGCTGCGATGGCTGCCCCTCGTCGTCGGCGACCCTCAAGGGGGCTATCGAGGTGGCTCTGGCCCAGCACGCGCCCGAGATCGTGATCTTGGACGTGGAGGTGCCGGAGCCGGTGGAGACGCCGGGCACCCCGATCTCCCTCGGCACCAAGCCCGTGTACGACTCCTGTCCCTCCGAAAGCGCTCAGGAGTCTGTTTCGTGACCGATCCGCTGGCCGTCCTGCAACGCATCAGAGCCGAACGGCCGGCGCCGGTCGCCCCGCCCGAGGGTGAGGTCTGCGACCTGTGCGGGGAGCCCATCAGCGACGAGCACGGCCATCTGGTCGACGTCGTCGCCCGTAACCTGAAGTGCGCCTGCCGGGGGTGCTACCTGCTTTTCAGCTCCTCCGGTGCCGGAGGAGGGCACTTCCGGTCCGTCCCGGACCGCTATCTGGCCTTCCCCGATTTCGACCTGACGCCGGCGCGCTGGGATGCACTCCAGATCCCGGTGGCGGTGGCGTTCTTCTTCCTCAACTCCGAGATGGGGCGGGTTGCCGCCTTCTATCCCGGCCCGGCGGGGGCCACCGAGTCCCTGCTGTCGCTGGACACGTGGAACGAGATCGTGGCCGCTCAGCCCACCCTGGCCACACTCCAGCCCGATGTCGAGGCGTTCCTAGTCCGGGTCGCGAGCGGCCCCGGTTCCGTGGGGGCGAGCTCACGAGGTCCGTCGGCTGTCTCACTCAAGAGCCCGACGGCATCGGCGGCCTTGCCGGTTGACCGTCCGGCGGCCTCGCCGATCGAGACTCGGGCCGAGGAGCGTCTGGCGGCGGAGCAGCGGGCCCCGACCAGGACGCCCGAGTGCTACCTGGTGCCGATTGACGCCTGTTACGACCTGGTGGGCCGCCTCCGAAAGTTGTGGCGGGGGTTCGACGGGGGCAGCGAGGCCCGCGCCGCCCTCGACGAGTTCTTCAAGGAGGTGGCCGCCAAGGCCCGCCCGGCCCGGCCGGACGACGCCCCTTCCGAGGTCCCGGACCTCGAGTGGGGTGACCGGGTCGGATGACGTCACTGTCGTTCGAAGCGACCAGTGCGCGAGTCGAGACGTATGCGGCCGTCCCCACGCTCATGCTGCGGCTGCGCATTACCGAGGCCGACGGGCGCCCGGTGCACGCGTTGGTGTTGCGCTGCCAGATCATGATCGAACCCCAGCGCCGGGTCTACAAAGCTGACGAGGAGGAGCGCCTTCTCGAGATGTTCGGCGAGACGCCCCGATGGGGCGACACCCTTCGGCCTTTCCTGTGGACCCACGCATCGGCGACCGTCAGTGGCTTCAGCGGGCAGACGGAGATCGAGCTGCCCATCACCTGCACCTACGACTTCGAGGTGGCGGGAGCCAAGTACCTCCATGCCCTGGATGACGGCGAGATCCCCCTGAGCCTGCTGTTCGCGGGAACGATGTTCACCCGGGGCGAGGCCGGTTTCACCGCCGAGCCGGTGGCCTGGAACGAGGACGCATCGTTCCGCCTGCCGGTGCAGACATGGCGGGACGTGATGAACCATTACTTCCCCGGTGGCGGCTGGTTGCGCGTGAACCGAGGGACGATCGACGCCCTGCAGCGCTACAAGGTGGCCCGTGCCCTTCGCACCTGGGAGGACGCCTTCGAACAGTTGCTGAAAGAGGCGGGGGAGGAGACGTGAGCATGCAATCCGGCCTGGCCTCCGGTTCCGACACGCGCCGCGACCCTTTCGCCGCCGCCCGGTCGGTGGCCGACACCGTCCTGTACGAGGGGTTCGTCCTCTACCCGTACCGGGCGTCGGCGCGCAAGAACCAACTCCGGTGGCAGTTCGGCGTCCTCGTCCCCCTTCCGTGCGCCGACGTCGACGGTCCGGAGCGGGCCTTCAACCACACCGAGGTCATCGTCGTCCCCGGCGAGGACCCGGTCCTCAACCTGCGGGTGCGCTGCCTGCAGGTCCAGCGCCGCTCGTTGGAGGCGGCGCTCGCCGCCGGTGAGTTCGTGGCCGCCGAGTCGATCGAGGTCGACGGCACGCCGCTGAGCGCGTGGGACGAGGCCCTGGACCACGAGATCGACGTGAGCGACGTGGCGCTGCGATCCCTGGTCGCCAGCCCCCGCACCATCCCCTTCGAGCTGGCCGAGCGTGACGGCAACGAGCTGGTGCGCGACGCGGCCGGGACCACGGTGGGGCGGGTCCGCCGCCACGCCGAGGCGGTGAGCGGCTCAGTGGTCCTCGAAGCGTCCTGGGTCCAGGCCGAACCGGGACGGCAAGGCGAACCGACCGACACCCTGCGCCTGTCGGTGAGGGTGGCCAACCTGACGCCCTGGCCGCCAGCCGGCGGCCCGCAGCGCGAAGCCCGCGAGACGGTCATGCGCTACTCGCTGGTGGCCGCCCACACCCTTCTGGCTGTCTCCGGCGGTGCCTTCATCTCGTCAGTCGACCCGCCGGAGGAGCACCAGGAGGCCGTGGCCGGCTGCACCAACGAAGGCACGTTCCCCGTCCTCGTGGGGGGGATGTCGACCAGCCAGTCGGAGAAGCTGGTCCTGGCCTCGCCGATCATCCTCTACGACCACCCGGCCATCGCTCCCGAGAGCGAGGGGGACCTCTGCGATGCCACCGAGATCGACGAGATCCTGGCCCTGCGGGTTCTGACCCTCACCGACGAGGAGAAATCCGAGGCCCGGGCCACCGACCCCCGATCGGCGGCGATCATCGACCGGTGCGATTCGATGAGCCCTGACGCCTGGTCCCTCCTGCACGGAACCTTCCGGCCCATCACCGAGGATCTGGACCCGGCGGGCGAGGTCAGCAGCGACTTCGACGACATCGTCGGGCTCCGCATGTCCTCCCTCGATGTGCCGTCGACGTTCGACCTGCCTTCCTCCCTGGAGTGGGCCACCCCCGCCGCCGGCGAGCGGGCGCCGGCCGTCGGCGAGCGGGCGGCCAAGGAAGGCGAGGACGCGCCGTGGTGGGACCCCGGTGTGGACGGCTCCGTCGATCCGTGGACCGACATCGTGGTGGTCGATGGCGTCGAGGTGACCAAGGGCAGCAAGGTCCGCCTGGCCCCGTACCGGCGGGCCGACGCCCACGACCTGTTCACCGACGGGCGGGTGGCAACGGTGGCGGGAGTGTTCAACGACGTCGACGGTGACAAGCACGTCGCCGTGATCATCGACGACGACCCGGCCAGAGACATGTACGCGCTGCAGGGCCGGTTCTTGTACTTCGCGCCTGACGAGGTTGTTCCGGTGAATGACGACGGGGAGGAGCGGTGACCGCCGTCGAGGCGACACAGGGCCCCGTCCGCCCGGACGTGCTGGTGGCCGGGATCGGCAACATCTTCTTCGGTGACGACGGCTTCGGTGTGGAGGTGGCCAACCGACTCAAGGCCCGTCCCCCTCGAAGCGGGGTGCGCGTCGTCGAGTTCGGCATCCGCAGCCTCCACCTGGCCTACGAGCTGCTCGACGGCTACGACACCCTGGTCTTGATCGATGCCATCTCGATCGGTGAGCCCCCTGGCACGGTGGCCCTGATCGAGCCTGATCGCACCCCTACCGATACGCCAGGATTGGACGCCCACACGGTGAACCCAGAAGCGGTTCTGGGGATGCTCGAGAACCTTGGCGGCGAGGTCCGTAGGGTGTTGGTCGTGGGGTGTCAGCCCGCGGTGATCAGCGAGACCATAGGCCTTTCCTCACC
>JALYVP010000368.1 GCA_030853185.1 Actinomycetota bacterium
GGCCCGGGCCGCCGTGTTCGCCACCTGCCTGGTGGAGTACCAGGATCCGGCCATCGGCCACGACCTGGTCAAGGTCTACGAGCGCAACGGTGTCCGCTGCCAGCTGGCCGAGGGGGTGGGCTGTTGTGGCGTCCCATGGCTGCACAGCGGTGAGTTCGACCAGTTCAAGCGGCAGGCCGCCAGGAACGTGGAGGCGCTGGCCGCGACGGTCCGGGCCGGCTACGACATCGTGGTGCCCCAGCCGACGTGCGGCTACGTGTTGAAGCGGGACTATCCCGACTATCTGAAGACGGACGACGCCCGCCTGGTGGGGGACAACACCTACGACGCCTCGGAGTACCTGTGGAAGTTGCACAAGGGCACCCTCCGGCACTACGGAGCGACGTCGATCGACACCGAGTTCACCGGTGACGTCCCTGACACCACCGCCTACCACGTGCCGTGCCACCTTCAGGCCCAGAATATCGGCCTGCGAAGCAGGGACCTCCTCAAGTTGACGGGCACCAGGGTGACGTCCATCGCCAAGTGCTCGGGCATCGACGGCATGTGGGGTCTCCGGGCCGAGAACTACGAACTGGCCAGCAAGGTGGCCGAGCCCCTCGAGGCCGCCATCGACAGGGCTGATGCCGAGGTCGTGGTCGGTGACTGCCACCTGGCCAACGGTGCCATCTTCGAGGGCACCGGCCGGCGCCCCCAGCACCCGTTGCAGCAGTTGGCCCGGGCCTACGGCATCGACCCAGAGCCCAGCTGAACCGGCTGAGCTGAACGGACAAGGAGGAGCGGTCAGTGGCCAACACCAAGCTGAGCCTTGACGACATCGTCGACCTGCAGGCCTACGAGCGGGAACGGGAGGAGTTCCGGACCCGCATCATCCACAACCCGCTGATCCCCGACCCCGGTCACCTCTCCGCCACGTTGTTCGTGGACGCGTTTCGCCACCGAATCGGTGGTCGTCGCCGTGAACCATCCCAACGACCCTGAAGGGGCCAGGCTGAGCGAGGACAGTCGGGCGACCCTCCTCGAGGATCTCCGGGTCTGAATCACTGGGTGGCACGGGACGGAATTTCGCTCGGCGGGCTAGACACCCTGCCGCCGGTTCGCGACAATGGCCCGCCCGAAGCTGCTGGCTGGCGCGCTGCTCGACGGTGGCGCCGGGAGGGGTAGCGACCAGAACGACCGAGGATCTTGCTGTGGAGTCGAAGCCAATATTGATCTGGAGGCAGCGGGCGGCCTGCCGCGGGGCTGATCCGGACATCTTCTATCCGGTCACCGACGAGGATGCCGAGGATGCCAAGTCGATCTGCGCAGGCTGTGACGTCCGCCACCTGTGCCTGGAATGGGCCCTCACCAACCGTGAGCATGATGGCGTCTGGGGTGGCGCCACCGAGCGGGAGCGTCGCCGCATCGTGCGCCAGCGCCGCCGGTCGGCCTGAGCGCGCCGTGGTCGACGCCGCCGGTTCGAGGCTCCCCTGATCGAGCCCCTCCTGTTCGAGGCGATGGGTTCGTGGCCTGGTGTGCTCGGGCGGCTGGCCAGCCGCCAGAACCTCGACGCCGACGAGGCGGCTGCCGCCTTGGGCGACATCCTAGACGGCAACGCCACCCCGTCCCAGATCGCCGCCTTCGTGTTCGGGCTGCGCTGCAAAGGCGAGACCGTCGAGGAGATGACCGGTTTGGTGCGGGCCATGCTCGCCGCCGCCGAGACCGTAGTCGTCGACCCGATGCTGGCGGAGCGCCTGGTGGACACGTGTGGCACCGGTGGTGACCGCAGCGGCACCATAAACGTGTCGACCATTGCCGCCCTGGTGCTGGCCGGCGCCGGCGTCCCCGTGTGCAAGCACGGCGGGCGGGCCTCGTCGTCGCGGGCCGGTTCGGCCGATGTCCTCGAGACGCTGGGGGTGGCCATCGACCTCGGCCCGTCGGGGGTCCGGCGCTGCATCGAGGAGGTCGGTATCGGCTTCTGCTTCGCCCCCCGCTACCACCCGGCGATGCGCCATGCCCTCCCCATCCGGCGGGAGCTAGGCGTGGCCACCGCCTTCAACTTCCTCGGGCCGCTGGCCAACCCGGCCCGGCTGGGCCGCCAGGTCGTCGGTGTCGGCGATTGGACCATGGCAACCAAGGTCTGCGGTGTGCTGGCCGCCAACGGGGCCCGCCACGTCATGGTCGTGTACGGCTCGGATGGGCTCGACGAGCTGACCACGACAGGCCCGTCCACGGTCGTGGAGTGGGTCGCCGATCCGGGTCAGCCGCCCGTCGGCGCGGCCGCCGGCGCCGGCCCGGTCGGCCGGACGACGACGTCGGTGATCGACCCTGCCGCTCTGGGTCTGGCCCCGGCTCGCCCCCCGGACCTGGTGGGCGGCGACGCCGAGACCAACGCCCGCATGGCCCGTGCCATCCTCGAGGGCGAGCACGGGCCGCAGCGCGACATCGTCCTGCTCAATGCGGCGGCCGGTCTGGTGGCCGGGGGAGTGGCGACCCATCTGGCCGAGGGTCTGATCATCGCCGGTGCCGTCATCGACGACGGCCGCGCGTTCGATGCTCTTCAGGGCCTGGTGGCGGTGTCCAACGCGGTGACAGAGAACCGCTGAGAGCCGACCACTGGGGGCCCGCGGGACGCCGCCGGCGCCGTCCGGCGGGGGACGGTCAGGCCGGGGGTCGGTCGGCGCGCAGCTCGGCCATGGCCTGTTCCATGGCGTCGAGGCGCATCTCGAGGCTGGGCTCGGCCAGGGCGGCGGGCTGCAGCGACCGCTGGTGGTCTCTCCACACCGAGTCCAGTCGGGCCACCCGCTGGGCCGCGGCCTCAACCGCTCGAACCTGTGCGGTCAGCTCCTGGAGGGTGAGCCGGCGGTAGGCGCCGGCGAGACGGTCGGCCGCTACCACCCTCGTGTCGAGGGCGAGGGCGCGATCCACGACCTCGGCGCCGACGCGGGTCAGCGGCGACGACGGTTGCTGGCGGCGGGCCGGGTGCAACGACCGGGCCGGTGTGCCGACCGCCGCGGTGACGGTGCGGCAG
>JALYVP010000095.1 GCA_030853185.1 Actinomycetota bacterium
GTTCCCCCACGCCCCCGGCGAGTTGGCGGTCACCGCGAGGGTGTTGACCGGGGTGACCGGGGTGGTGTCCTTGAGCATGATCGTCGCCGGGGCGGCGCCGGGCCCGGCGACCCTCGACACGTACGCCTGGGCGAGCCCGTCCCTGAACATCAGGTCGAGGCTGTCGTAGAGCGGGCTGTACGGCTGCCGGCCGCCTAGCTTCGCCACGAAATCGGTGATCGACTGGATCGGGATCGGCGCACCGATCGGTCCTCTGGCGACCTGTGCGGTGAGGAACGCCGTAGCGGTCCGAGGTCCGGCCGGGCCGGGCGGCGGGGTCGACAGGGATTGGAAGGTGATGCCGGGGGCTTGTGCCACGTCAGTCTCCTAAGAGGATGCAGGGGTGAGGGTGGTGGCGGGCGGGCCCGCTCGGGGACAGGACCGGCTACTTGGCCGGCGTGGTGCTGCTCGTGGCGGAGGAGGGCGGCGTCGCTGATCTGGCCGGCGCCGGAGTGTCAACGGTCTTCGTCGGCTCGATGGCGGGAACGTGGTCGGCCTTCGCCGGCTCGGGCTGGGCCGCGTCGTGCTCGATGACGGTCAGCAGCCCAGCGGCGACCTGCTCTGTCGCCCGATCCGATTCGTCCTGGACGGCGGACTCGCCGGGTGCGAGGACCCGGCCGTTGTCGAGGTCGACCGGGCGGGCCGGGTTGGACAAGTTGGCGTAGGTGGGCATGGCGGGGGGCTCCTAGGGCTGGTCGGGTGTTGACAGGCGCTCGTTGACCGCCTCGTTGTCGAGCGTGACGACGGTCGACGCCACCGTCGGGTACGGCGTTGCCGGGGGGCCGGCGACGAGGGGGCCGGCGTTGTAGTTGACGACCGATTCGACGGCGACGGTGAACATGACAACACCGGCGCCGAGCGTCCGCGATTCGCGGGTCGGGATCCGGCCGTAGCTCTCACCGACCCAGGTGGTGTCCTGGGCGAAACCGCCGAGACTGCGGTGCTGGGCGACAGCGGCCCGGACCGCGGCGGTGTACCAGCCGACCCGGTCGGCGGTGTCCTGCCACGAGTTGCCGTTGATCACGACGGACACGTCGACCGACCAGATGGCCCGGGTGAGCCCGGTGCCTTCCCTGGTCGGTTTGCCGACGATCCCCGACGACGACACCATCCCCGACGGCATAGCGTCGTTGGGGATCAGATCGAAGTCGGTGACAACTTCCCACGAGCGGATGTGGGCGAGGGCGGGCTGGCCGGGCGTGATGACCGGGAGTGCGGCCTGGCGGGCAACCTCGTCGAGGTAGATGGGTGTCTGTGCTTTGAGGACGGCGAGCATGGCGTTGCGGACATCAGTGGCGCCCTTGATCGCCCCGAACCCGGACGGGACCGGTGACGGGACATCGTCGGTCGCCGTCTGGAGTGGCACGGCCGGCGGGACGTAGAACGGGTTGGTGAGGTTGCTCACAGTCCGCGAGGCCCGGAGAGGACACTGGTGAGAGGCGTGCCGACCATCCACGCCTGAGCGGCTTTCACCCAGCGGCGCCGGTCTTCTTCGGTCATTGACACCACCTTCCGCTGCGGTAACGGTGTCGGGCCGACGTGTCCCCGCTGGTGGTAGCCCATGACCGGGTCGGAGGTGCCGACCACCAGCTCGTCGGGGAGGATGCGGACGATCGAATGCTCACCGTGGCTGGTGGTCAGCGACTCCCGGCCGGTGCCGCCACGTCGGGCGGCGGGACCGTAGCTGATCCCAGTCCGGTCGAGGATCGGGTTCGCTGAGCCTCCACGGCCGGCGACGGTGGAGGTGGCGAGCGGCGCCCAGCCGGCACCGCCAGCGTGGCCTTCGCTGGCGAACTGGCGGCGTTCCATCTCGTGGAAGTCCTCGACCAAGGCAGCGAACAGGGGGGTGAAGTCGGCGACGTGGGCTTCCCAGCGGAGCAGTTCCCGGTTGATCTGGGTTTCGCCGAGCACCTCGAGGCGCATCAACATGGCGACCCCTTAGAATCGGCAGGCATGGACAACGCTGAGAACGTCACGGCCGGGGTGCGAGTGACGATGGTCGATGGGTCGCAACCGATGGCGCCGGTCGAGTTCCCGCGCTGGCACCGAGGCCAGGCCCTGATCAGTACTCGGTCAGGAACGTCGTCTGAGGTCCCGAGTTCGGGTCAACGCCCGGCGGTGGGACCGGCGTGAACAGAGCCGGGGACGGAAACGACCACTGCGGGGTGACCGACTCGCCCGCGCCGCCCTCGGCAACGTTGACCTGCAGTCGGCCGAGAGCGTCAATGTAGCGGGCATCCAGGTCCGGGTACGCGGACTGCTGAGCCCGGACCTGCTCAGGGAAATACGACACCTCCACCAGCGACGCAGCGCCCAGGGCGACGACGTAGGCGGCGTTGTCAGTTAGGAGCGCTGGTACGTCCCCGACCTCGCCAGCCACTTCGGCTCCGACGAGGTTGATCAGCGAGACCACTTCGGCGCCCGTGGGACGGGTGGACAGGGTGAAGTCGCCCGCGTACGTGCCGTCCGGCACGAACGTTCTGGTGGGTATGAGCGCTGCGACTTGCGCGGTTGCGGGCAGCCACGACACGGGCATTGGCACTCCAAGTCATCGAGGTGCGGTCACAGTTCGCTGTCGAGCGTCACCGTCGTGGCACCCGGAGGGCGGGGCATCTCGATGGCGCCGTCGGGGAGAGCACCGGGGGGGGCGACCGCGATCGGCTCCACAGCAACATCCGCGACCTCGCCGGGTTCGTCAGCGGGCGGAGCAGTGACCGGGCCGGGACCCTTGCGGGGCCGGCCCCGCCTCTTCGCGGCCACCTCTGCCGGCGGGGGCGGTGCCCCGGCTGGCCTGAACCCGTCGTCGACCGCATCGGTAACGTCTACCGGGCTTGCAACGTCGTCGACGTAGAAGTCCAGGCCGGCGACAGCCCGCCGCAAAGGCCGGAGACTGCCGGCGGGGGCAGGGCGGAACGCTCCCGCCTTGGCCAGGCGGTCCATCTCCCCGTCGGGCAGGTTCGCCGGGAGCGGCTGATGCCGGTGGATGCAGATCGGCCGGCCGCCGGTCACGTTGACCATCGCCGCGGTCACACCGGTGACATGGGTGGGGGTGGGAGTGACAGTGTCCATGAGGTCTCCTTCGGAGGGTTGCCGCTGGGGGGGCGGCCGGTCAGATGGCGGAGATGACGTTCACGGCGGCCGGTTCCATCACCCACGGCGTCGTCTGACGCTTCGCCCGCAGCCGCCACTTCTCCGTGTTCGGCAACCACCACGTCTGCGAGGTGAGACCCACCTCGTCGGCCATGCCGCCCATCACCTTGCGGTCCAAGACGATGGCCTTCATGCCGCCCTGGCCGAGACCGTCGGCCAAGCCGGCCACGTTGTTGGTGACCATCACGTCGAGCCCGAGAAGCTTGCGGTCCATCTGGCCGGTGTAGATCGGGTTCGACAACTGCTCGCGGGCCATCATGTTCGAGATCCGCTCCGACGCCAGCAGGTTGACCTTGGTGTCATCGTTGATGACCAACGTGTCCGGCTCGTAGCCCTGGTTGAGGCCGACGATGTTCGACACGCCCTGGAGGATCTGGGTGACTATCGTCGCCGCGTCCCCGGCGGCCGCCCACGAGGTGCCGACCAGGGTTTGGATGCGAGGGTCGGCGAAGAGGATGTTGAGGGCGTTGCTGTCGACCTGGCGGATCACGCCGTTGGACAGTTTGAACATCGCCCGGTCGACAGGGTTCATCAGGAGCCGCATGATCGACTCCATGGTCACCTCGGTGTCGATGCCCCACTTGCGGACGTCGGCGATCTTCGCCGGGCCGCGGCTGGTCGTGGAAAGCGGGAACTCGCCGCCCGGTTCGACCGCCTCGACGGCCTCATCGGGAAAGATCGACTCGTTCTGCTCGTACATGATCGCGCCGCCGTTCGGGGTGGCCCGACCGGCGAAGATGGCGTCGGCGATGAACCGTTGTTCGGCCATTGTCCGCAGCATCCGCTGGATGAGGGTCGGCTGGGCGAGGAAACGGTTGACGGTGAGAAGGTCCCCGCTGAGGGTCGGAAACCCCGGCGGGAAGGTGACATCGGCCATGGTTGGCTCCTAGGTGTGAGAGTGAGCCGGGGGTGGCTCGACGGGACTCGTGGCCACCCAGGAGCGGAGGAGTGGGGGCCGGGGGACGACAAAGCCGCCAAACCCGGAAGGGGTGAGGCGGCTGGTTTGCGGTAGTGCGAGGGCCACCCGGATCGGGTGGCCGGTGTGTCAGAGGGTGAGTTGCACCAGGGCCTGGCCGCTGGCGGCCGCGCCCTGGATGACGTAGCCGATGCCACGGTCGGGTGCGGTCGCGGGGGCGACAGCACCGTTGGCGGCCGGGACGACGTAGGTGCCGGCGGTGAGCGTCACCGACGCGGTCAGGTAGAACGCGCCTTCGGAGGTCACCTGGACGTTGTTCGCAGGTCCACCAGCGTTAAAGACGACGTCGTACATGGCGATACCGGCACAACCGTGGGTGGCGTCAGCGGACGGGGCGACGGTCCGGTCGGCGGTCATCACGACCACCTGGCCGCCGGTGACGGTGGCGGAGATGGCGTGACTGATGTGGTCGCCGTCTCCGAAACGGGGCAGAACTTCGGGCATCTCAGGCGTCCTTCCGGTTGGTGCTGCGCTTGGCTACGACGTCGGCGGCGACCGACGAGCCGAGCCGGGACAGTTCGGCGAACTCCCGGTCCATGTCGTCGGGCTGGCCTTCGCCGGTGCCCGGATGGCCCTGCTCGGCGAGGGGGATGGCGGAGCCGGCAGCGACGGTGTCGAGGAACGTCTTGGCGCCGTCGGGGTCGCGGTCGTAGTAGGACGCCCAGAACTCGCGGCGGGCCGGCGGGAACTTCCCGGCCGTGACACAGCCGTCGAGGAACCGGTCGCGGTCGTCGGTCCGTTGACGTTCGCGGGCCTGGGTTCCGGCGGCGGCGGCGACCTTCAAGTCGTTGAGGGCGGCCTCGTCGATAGCGACGACACCTTCGGGCAGCGGGGTCGGCTTGGCCGGCTCCGTGATGGTCTCAGCCGCCGGTGCGGGCGGGGTTGGGGCGGGCTCGGCCAGCTTGGTCGCGGCGGCGGCGAGCACATCGTCGTCGCTCACGTCGTCGGCCAGGCCGAGGGATTCACGAATCTTCGTGAGGTCCACGGTGTCTCCGTTCTGGCCCTGCGGGCCGCTTGTCGATGCGGAGGGGGAAGGTGCGGGCCGACTGTCGGCCCTCGATGCAAAGGTGCGCTTCGGTGACGGCCGGACCGTCTGGCCTGCCGCTGAGGCGGCGACCGTGCCGTCGTCGGCCAGGTCCACATATTCGATGGTCACCGGGACAGGGTCGGCGAAGGTGATCGTCCCGTCTGGGTCGACGGTGTAGCCGACGCGGAGCAGGCTGTCGTCGTCGTCGTCGACGATCAGTTCGGGCGGGTCGATGTAGATCGACCGGATCCACCACCAGTTCTGCTCGGCGGGCCCGTCGTAGAACGCACGGCGAACATCCTCGACCGCTACCCCGGCCGCCTTGACTGACGCTGGGGGGGTCGTCTGGTCGGCCGCTGATGCGGCGACACCGGCCATCTTCGAGCACGAGCAGTTCGCCATCGAGCAGGCGCCAGAGTTGGCCCCGGTGTCTTTGCGGTCGTTGTGGGCGGACGCCTTGTGAGCGCAGTCGGTGCAGGTCGTGGTGGCCGTGAAACCGGCGGCCGCCTTCGTCGTCGTCTTCGGTGCGGGCATGTGGGCCTCCTGGTCGGTCAACGTGACAGTCACCGGGATTCCCGCCTCGCCCGATGCGGCGGCCACGTCGTAGAGAGCGGCGATGTCGGCGAGGTTCTCGATGCCCGGCAGGGCGGTGCCGAGCAACGCCAGCGCGGTGATCACAAAGTCGTGGGTGTTGCCGGTCGCCGTCCGGAACTGGGACGAACCTTCGATGCTGCGTGACGGCCACGCCGTACCCCAAATGTCGGCGATCCCTTTCGGGACCCCGGCAATGTCACCGATCAGGGTCATCCCATCGGCCGAGCAGCGCATGTTGACGACCCGGCCGATGGCCGGCTCACCGTCGAAGCGAGGGTCGACGTGGCCGAGTTTCACGATCGGGGAGCGGACCGCCGGGTCATCCTGGGCGGCCACCGCGGCGGCGAAATCGTCGACCGTGAACGTTCTCTCGCCGGTCGAGAGGTTCCACGTCCCCACGGAGCAGAGTTCGACGTCGGGGATGGTGACGAGGTTGGCCATCAGCGCCCGGTGACGTGATCGTGGATGGCTCTGGTGAGGGCGGTGTTCTGTTCGATCAGGGTGGCGAGGCTGACCTCTTGGCGGTAGTGGTCGTCGGCCAGGGCGTCCCGCTTGGCGTCGGCCCGGCGTTGCGCCAACAGGATGAGGGGGGCGGCGTAGGCGGCCTGGGTGGAGAACACCAGGTTGAGCAGGATGAACGGGTACGGGTCCCATCGGAGGGCCACGGCAGCAAGGTTGAGGCCGATCCAGGTGGCGACGATGATCGACTGGACGACAATGAACCGCATTGAGCCCATGACCGCGCAGGCCCGGTCGGCTGCCCGCTCGGAGCGGGTCCGGTCGTCGGCCAGGGCGGCGATGACAGGATGACGGCTCACAGCGATGCTCCATCCGTTGGCGTTTCGCCGTACACGGCGACGACGGTGCCACGACAGCGTGCCCCGCCGAAACAGGCGGCGTAAAGGCCCCCCGGGTAGGCGGCAGCGGCCTCGTCGAGAGTGTCGAACTGGGTGCCGTCGATGGCCAGGCAGGCGGCGCAGGTGTTCTTGTCGCCGATCTCCGAGGCGTATAGCTGGGTGGGTTTCCCGGCGGCCGCGGCCATGACGGCCATCCGCCCGGTGTTTTGTGCAGCCTGGACAGCCCCGCCGAGCTGGTCGGTCAGATACGAGTCGGTGAGCCCGGCCAGGTAGTCACCGACCTGGCCGGCAACCTCGGCAGGGTCGAGACCGCCGCCGGACAGGGCGACCGCTTTCGACGAGGCGGCCTGTCCGAGCGTCCCGGCGAGCAGGGTGGCCATCGCAGCGGCCCGAACATCGAGGGTGGCGGTGGTCACCGCAGCGTCTGGAGGTGTGATCGCCGTGCCTTGCCGTGCCGCTTCCGCCAACGCCCCGACAGCGGCAGCCTGGGCGGCCTCGGCCATGACCGCCGCCAGCGGGTCGGCGCCGGCCGGGGTGGCGGACAGTGCGGCCAGGCTGCCGAGGTCCCCGTCGGCGGCGGTCGCAGCGTCGGTGAGCTCGGTGATCTGGGCGGCACGGACTGTCTGCCACCCGGCGACGGCGCGGGCGGTGAAGGTGTCACGGGCAGTGTCGAGGGCACGGAAGTCGGTGCCGGCAGCAGCCTCGACGGCGGTGGGCTGGCGGTGCAACGGTCGGTCGGGGAGCAACGGGTTCGTGTTGGCCGCTGCCGCCAAGATCCGCCGGCTGGCGGTCGTGGCCGGCGCCGGGGGCGTGGTGCTACTGGGCTTGTCGTCGGTTTCCAGGTCGCTGGCGTCGATGACAGTGTCGTCGACGGCGATGATCAGCCCGTCGGCGGTCATCGCCGGGGCGACCGACTTTTTCATCGGGGCGAACCCGGGGAACACCCACGGTGTCTCCCGCCCGGGGAGGCGGTACACCTCGCGGACATAGCGTTCGAGGGCCGGGTCGGGGGTGACCGCCCTGGCGTCCATCAGATCCTTGATCGCCGCGGCGGTCATCTGGTGGTCGGAGCCGATCGCTTCGGCGACGATCGCCGGGCGGGGCTCGTCGGGACCCCAGTTCAGGTCGACGATGTTGCCGACCACCTCGGCGTTGGCGACGTCAGTGACTTCCTCGACGGTCGCCCCGAGGGCGAGGGTGAAGAAGTCGATGAACGTGTCGCCGACCGCCCGGGAGCCGGTCATGGATGAGCCGAGCTTGAGGAACTCGGCGAGGGTGATCGCAGCGATCGCCTCGTCGTGGTAGCCGATCGTGGGGAGCAGGTTCGGCAGAGTGCCGTGGACGCCTTCGATACTGAGCTTGTCGCCGAACGGCACCGCACCGCCAGCGGTTGGCCCGGCCCGGAGTTGCTGGGCCATGGCAGCGCCGTAGGCGATGTCAGCCGCAGTCGCCCCTTCCCGAGTCTCATAGATGGGGATGCCCATGCCGTTGCGTTCGGCCATCATCGTGTCGATCCGCAGCAGCCGGTCCTTCAGCAACCAATGCTTGTACGCCAGGCGAAGCAGGCTGGTGCCGATCAGCGAACCCTCGGCGCCGTGGGTGTACATGACGAGACGGTCGGCGAGGATCGGCTTGTCGATGTTGACATCGGTCGGCCAGTAGTTCGGCCACTGCTCGATCGACACCAGGTCCCCGGCGCGGGTCTGGTTGAGTTTCGCCAACGTGCGAGGCATCCGCGGGGCGAGCTTCACCAGGTGGGCCCGGCGGTCAACACCGATCTCGTAGACCCGCTCGAATGGCATGTGGCCGTAGGCGAGCATCAGCAGGGCGACACGGAGATGTTTCGGCCATGAGAACCGGTCGCGGCGCCGGGGGCCCAAGGTGTCGGGGTCGTGGCCGAGCAGTGGGATGCCCAGGTCTGCGGAGACGTGGTTGCAGACCTCGTCGGAGGCGTTGCCGGGGTTGAGGCGCCAGGTGGTGCCGACCACCGGGTAGGTGACCGATGCGAGGGTTTCGCCGACCTTCGCGTCGGTGCGGCGCATCTTGTCGTAAATGTAGATGTTGAGAGGCCATTGCAGATCCGGCGATGTCTCGTCCGGATCGTAGATGTATCCGCCGTAGCCGCCGTAGTTGGCGTAACCCTGCTCGGTCGTGGGCACACCGGGGATGGCAATGGTGGTCATCGGCGCACCTCCCGGCAGGGTTGGCTACAGCTGCATGTCCCACAGCCCGTCAGTGATCCCCGGCGGGCCCTGGCGGCCGCCCTGGGACGGCGGCACGAACGGCCGGTTGTTCCGCTTCCGCAGGTCCCACCAGGACCAGTAGGCGGCGTCGGTGAGGTCGAACGGTTTGGCCCGAGGGAACCGCTCCAGCGCCTGCTCAAGAACCTTGTGGGATCCGGTCGGGCCGACAACGTGGACGATGTTGCGGCCCGGCCGCTCGTAGTCGGCCAACATGAGCGACGACCGGGCGACCTTCGACCCGTGACCTTCGCCGGCCTTCTCGGAGCGGAACGGCAAGTCGATCCCGGTCCGCTGCGCGGCCTCCCGGTAGACCGACAGCCACGTGTCGCCGCCCTGGTCGGTTTCGACGCCGACTTGGTCGGCTCCCAACCATGCCGCGATCTTGAGTGCCTTGGCCATCGCCTCTTGCGGCGTCGCCCGCCGCTCCCAGGAGTACAGCCGCCAGATGGTGTTGTGGACGTCGATGGCGTCGCATTGCAGGGCGCACGCATCGGAGCTGTCAGATTTGGTCACGGCGGGGTCGAGCCAGACGACGATGCGCAGCAGCCGATCCCAGGGGACGTCCGCCCAGTCGGCATGGAGCCAGGCCACATGGTTGTACATCCCGCCCTTCGGGGCGGTCACCTCGTGTTGAGCTTCGTCGCGGAAAGCGGAGATGCCCCAATCGTCGATCTGAGCTTGGCAGACGGCCAAGTCCTGACCGGCCCATGTGGGGGTGCCGCCGGTGATCGTCCACCGGTTCGTCAGATCGTCGTGGTCGACCGCAAGGTCTTGGACGGCGGGGATCGGCCCGGAAACTATCCGGTGAGTGAGGAACTCGGCGCGCCCGTCAGCGAGACGGGCGAAGGTTGAATCCGGGTGGACGAGGTTCTGGATGGCCAGGATGGCCACGTCAGCCGACCCGGCGGGGATCAGGCCCCGGGTGATAGCGGCGATCTTCGAGTCGGTGACCCGGGGCGAGTCGTCCTGGTCGTCGATGTCGTCGATGATGAGGAAGTCGGGGCGGTCCTCGTCGATCTTCGCCCCACGGGCTGCGGTGTCGAGCCCGATGGCGTCGAGGATGAACCCGGCTCGGGTGCGGAGCCGGTTGCGGCGCCACCCCTTCGAGTTGCCGTACTTGCCGAGCGCACGTTCGGCCATCGTCGGATACCAGGCGCCGACCTCAGCAGATTCGAGCATGGCGGCGACGTTGCCGACATGGTCGTCGGCTTGGTCTTGGCCCATCGAAACGTAAACGCCGTACGTACGGCGCCGCCGGGCGCCGAGCGCCACGCAGGCAGCCTCAGCACTTGAGCTCTTCGCCCCCCCTCGGGGCCAGATAGCAATGAACGGGTCGGGGCGCACGTTCGGGGTGATGGCCCACAGCCACTCCCAGAACTGACGGTGATGGTCAGCGAACGGGGCGATGCACAGCCGGGGGAACAGGGTGGTGACCCACCGTTCCCAGCCTTCCGTCTCGAGGGGGCCGGCCCGGACGGCCTCGCGGTGCGCTTCGAGGGCGACGTGGCGGGTCTGAAGGTCGCGGAGATGGTAGAGCGTGCTCAGTTCGTCGGGAATCAGCGACCAGTCGAGCGTCTTGGCCGTCACCGGTCACCTCATTTGGCCGGTTGGGGCAGCCCGTCGTTGGCTTCCAGTTCGGCTTCCAGTTCGGCGATCCGAGCCTCGATCGTCTGCGGGTCGACCACTTCGATGATCCGCCGGACTGGGGCGTCGACACCGAGGTAACGGGACCGGCGTTCCATGATCCGGATCACCCGGTCAAGCCCGGCGAGCTTCCCGGCATGGTCGAGGAGTGCCACCCCGTCATTGTCGCGGACGATCTGGCCGGCGGATACCAACACGTGGTCGGTGTGCAACTGGACCCAGGCGACCTTGAGCAGTTCGTCGAGGCGGGCCAGTTCCATCGCCCGGACCGCTTTGGCGTCCTCGGCGGGCTGCCGGTTGAGGGCGGTGCCGACGGCATGATGGGCTCTGCCCTTGTCGGCATAGTGAAGGCGTCTGGCGATCTCAGGATAACTGCACCCGGCGAGCCGCAGGTTGAGTGCCTCGTCTTGACGGAGGCGAATCTTGAGGGTGGCGGGTGCGGTGCTCATCGGTTGCGCCCCTTATCGGTTGCGGAACCATCGGGCATCACGTCGGGGTCGTTGCACCCGTCGCGTTGGGCGAACGGTGCGAGGTGGCGCCATCCGGCCCCGTCAACATGGCGGACGGAGGTGGCACAGAACGCGCACATGGTGGCCGTACCGAGATCTTTGCCGCTGTAGGGCAGGTTGTCGGGGTCGGGGAGCGGCGGTACCCGGTCGGGGTCGCCGAAACCGACTAGCAGGGTGTTGGTGTCCGCGTCGAAGCGGTACGCGTAGCCGTGGTCGTCCAAATACGATTCGAGCAGCGCTTCGCCGACAGGGTCGGCCTCGTTGTCGAATGCCGGCTCGGTCATGTGATGTCCGAGAAGCGGCGGTCTTGGGCTCGTGGGG
>JALYVP010000096.1 GCA_030853185.1 Actinomycetota bacterium
CCGCTTCCGGGTCCTGCGCTACGAGCAACGCGGCCACGGCGGCACGCCCGCCCCGCCCGGGCCGTACCGCATCGAGCAGCTCGGTGCCGATGTGATCGATCTGCTCGACCACCTGGGCGAGCCTCGGGCATCGGTGCTCGGCCTGTCGCTGGGCGGGATGGTCGCCCTCTGCGTCGCCGCCAACCACCCCGAACGGGTCGACCGCCTGGTCCTCACCTGCACCGCCGCCCACCTCCCTCCCGCCGAGGGGTGGACCGAGCGGGCCGCTCACGTGCGGGCCGACGGGGTCCTGTCCCTCTACGAAGCCACCCTCGGTCGGTGGTTCGTGCCCGGCTTCATCGAGGAGCGGCCCGACGTGGCCGACGCCGTCCACGCCATGCTCGGCGCCGTCGACTCCGAGGGCTACGCCGGGTGCTGCGAGGCCATCGGCGCCATGGACCAACGGCCGTCGTTGGCCTCGGTCACGGCTCCCACCCTCGTCATCGCCGGCGCCGACGACCCGACCACCCCTCCGGCCGTGGGCCTCGAGCTGGCCTCCGGCATCGCCGGGGCATCCTTCCTGGTCCTGGCCGGCGCCGCCCACCTGGCCAACATCGCCTCCCCGGAGCGCTACACCGATGCGGTCGTCGACCATCTCACCGGCGGAACCGTGGGTGAACGGGGCGACCGCACCCGTCGCCAGGTCCTGGGCGACGCCCATGTCGACCGCTCGGCAACGCCCGCAGATGCCTTCGGGGCGCCATTCTCCAACCTCATCACCCGCTACGCGTGGGGTGACATCTGGACCCGGCCCGGGCTCGACCGGCCCACCCGCTCCGCCATCACCGTGGCCATGCTCGTCGCCCTGGGCCGCTTCGACGAGCTGGCCCTCCACGTGCGCGCCGCCCGGCGCAACGGGCTCAGCGCCGAGGAGATCCGGGAGATCCTCCTGCAGACGGCCATCTACTGCGGGGTGCCGGCGGCACGGGCCGCCTTCGCCGTCGCCACCGACATCCTCGCCCAGATCGACGCCGAGGCTGGTGCCTGACGTCGACCGGCACCGGGGCGACTTCGTCCAGTCCCTCGAGCGGGGCCTGGCCGTCATGCGAGCCTTCGGACCCGACCACCGTCAGCTGACCCTGGCCGACGTGGCCCGGCGCACCGGGCTCAGCCGGGCGGCCGCCCGCCGGTTCCTGCTCACCCTGGTCAACCTCGGCTACGTCCACGACGACGGCCGCTCCTTCTCCCTCCGGCCCCGGGTGCTGGAGCTGGGCTACGCCTACCTCTCCACCCTCGGCCTGGACGAGGTGGCCGCCCCCCACCTCGAACGGCTGGTGGCCAGCGTCCGCGAGTCGTCGTCGATCGCCGTGCTCGACGGCGACGACATCGTCTACGTGGTGCGGGTCCCGACCAGGCGCATCATGACCGTCGCCATCTCGGTCGGAACCCGCTTCCCGGCGTACGCCACGTCCATGGGCCGGGTCCTGCTCGCCGCCGCCCCCGCCCCCGCCCTCGACGCCTACCTGGCCCGGGCCCACCTCGAAGCCCTGACCAGCCGTACCGTGACCGACCCCGACCGCCTCCGGCGCCTGCTGGGCGAGGTGGACACCAGGGGATGGGCGATCGTCGACCAGGAGCTGGAGGACGGCCTGCGCAGCGTCGCCGCCCCCATCACCGACCGGACCGGGACCGTCGTCGCCGCCGTCAACACCTCGGTCCACGCCAGCCGCACCACCCTCGACACCCTCCGCCGCACCATCCTCCCCCAGCTGCAGGCCACCGCCGATGCCATCACCGCCGACCTGCGTTCGGTACCGCCCGTCGCCCATTTCCCAGGCCGCGCGCCCGGGAGCACCTGACTCGTGGAACGCACCCAGGTCGGCA
The DNA here is from genome assembly GCA_030853185.1 of Actinomycetota bacterium. GTDB lineage: Bacteria > Actinomycetota > Acidimicrobiia > Acidimicrobiales > Palsa-688 > JALZAH01. Next base: position 1,864 of record JALYVP010000096.1, read on the forward strand.
TCATCGGAGCTGGTCCCGCCGGCCTCGTCCTCTCCCATCTGCTGGCCGGAGCGGGGATCGACACCGTCGTCCTCGAGTCCCGGTCCCGGGAGTACGTGGAGGGTCGTGTCCGGGCCGGGGTCCTCGAAGCCGGCACCGTCTCTGTCCTCGAACGCGTCGGTGTCGCCGACCGCCTCCGGCGCGAGGGACTGGTCCACGAGGGCGTCAACCTCAGCTTCAACGGCGACCGCCACCGCATCGACCTGGCCGGCCTGACCGGGAAGACCGTCACCGTCTACGGCCAGACCGAGGTGGTGCGCGACCTGGTCGGGGCCCGCCTGGCCGCCGACCTGCCGCTGCGCTTCGAGGCGGCCGCCGTCGCCATCGACGATGCCACCACCGACCGGCCCGTCGTCCATTACGAGACGACGGACGGTCCCGCTTCCCTGTCGTGTGATGTGGTCGCCGGCTGCGACGGGTTCTGGGGGATGGCCCGCCCGACCATCCCCGCCCCGCTGCTGACCACCTACGAGCGGGACCATCCCTACGCCTGGCTCGGCATCCTGGCCCGGGTGGCACCGTCGTCCGACGAGCTGATCTACGCCTTTCACGATCACGGCTTCGCCCTCTCCAGCCTGCGCTCCCCCGAGATCAGCCGGTTGTACCTGCAGGTCGCCCCCGACGAGAACCTCGACGAGTGGCCCGACACCCGCATCTGGGACGAGCTGCACATCCGCCTGGCCACCGACGGATGGGAGTTGCACGAGGGCCCGGTCTTCGACAAGGGCATCACCCCGATGCGCAGCTATGTGGCAGGGCCGATGCGCCACGGGCGAGTGTTCCTGGCCGGTGACGCCGCCCACATCGTGCCGCCCACGGGGGCCAAGGGCCTCAACCTGGCGGTCGCCGACGTCACCATCCTGGCCGAGGCCCTCATGGCCTGGTACGCCGACGCCGACGAAACCGGAGTCGACCGCTACAGCGACCGGTGCCAGGCGCGGGTGTGGCGGGCCCAGGAGTTCGCCACCGAGATGACGACCCTGTTGCACCTCGACCCATCCGCCGACGCCTTCACCCGGCGCATCCAACGGGCCCGCCAGGAGCAGGTCTGCACCTCGCGGGCGGCGGCGACCCTCATCGCCGAGAACTACGTGGGCCTGCCGCTGTGACCCAGCTTGGCGTCTGGCTACGGTGAGCCCATGACCGCTGAGCCCCCCGGTGACCCCTCAACCCTGTTCTCCGTAGCCGGCAAGCGGGTGCTCGTCAGCGGCGGCTCCCGGGGGATCGGCTTCATGATCGCCCGGGGCTTCCTCGACGCCGGCGCCACCGTGGTCATCTCCGCCCGCAAGGCTGACGCCTGCCGGGCGGCGGCCGACGAGCTGTCCCAGTTCGGGCCGTGCCAGGCGGTCCCCGCCGACGTGGCCACCCCCAAGGGCGTTGCCACCCTGGTGGAGGCGGTGGGTGAAGACCTCGACGTGTTGGTCAACAACGCCGGCGCCACCTGGGGCGCCCCCCTCGACGACTACCCGCTCGACGCCTTCGACAAGGTGCTCGGCGTCAACGTCAAAGCCCCGTTCGCCCTGACCGTGGCCCTCCTGCCCGCCCTGCGCCGGGCGGCGTCGGCGCCGGACCCGGCCCGGGTCATCACCGTCGGATCCATCGACGGCATCACCGTCCCTTCGGTCGACAACTATGCCTACGCGGCCAGCAAGGCCGCCGTGCACATGCTCACCCGGCACCTGGCCCTCCGCCTGGCATCGGAGTCGATCACCGTCAACGCCATCGCCCCCGGCCCGTTCGACTCCAAGATGATGGCGTTCCTCCTCGACGACCCCGCCAGCCGGGCGACGGTGGCCGGCCACGTCCCCCTCGGGCGGGTGGGCCGGCCCGACGACGTGGCCGGGACCGCCGTGTTCCTGGCCTCGAGAGCCGGCTCGTACCTGACCGGTGTCGTCCTGCCCGTCGATGGCGGCGTCAGCTCCCGCTGACCGGCCGGGTCGGGTGACCCGGTCAGGTGGGTTGGCCACCGACGAAGCCCTGCCAGGCGCCCGTCTCGTCGCCCGACGCCTCCAGGTAACGCTTGAAGCGGTCGAGGTCGCCCTCCGGCTGGCGGCCTTCCCCCGCCCGGGTGGGGGGCTCGCGTCCACTGGTTGTAGACGGCCCGCAGGCTGCCGTACACCTCGATCGACTGGTCATGCGTCGCCACCGGGCTCCTCTCGTCGTCGTCCCCCGCACCGTAGCCAGCGACCGCCCGTCCAGCCGACCAGGGGGGCAGCGGGGGGGGCGGGGGCGGGCGGGTCCTCTGCCGGTCGTGCGCAGCGCCACCATGAGCAGGCGACCATGATCTGCCGGCCACGAACGCCGTGCCCCTTTGCAACCGGGGACGGCATGCTGGGCAGGTGCCCCCCGCGTCCCCCGCTTCCCCCGAGCCGGTGTTCTTCGACGACCCCGCCGGCCTGCGGGCCTGGTTCGCCGACCACGCCGGCGAGGGCGGGGAGCTGCTCGTCGGGTTTCACAAGGTCGGCACCGGCCGGGCGGCCTTGACGTGGAGCCAGGCCGTCGATCAGGCCATGTGCTTCGGGTGGGTCGACGGGGTGCGGCGCCGCCTCGACGATGACACCTACACGATCCGTTTCACCCCCCGGCGGCCGGGCAGCATCTGGAGCAAGGTCAACGTGGCCAAGGTCGAACGCTTGACGAAGGCCGGCCTGATGACGCCGGCCGGTGCGGCCGCCTTCGCGAGACGGGCCCAGGAGCGGACCGGCATCTACACCTACGAGCAGACGGAGGCGCCGACGCTTAGCGCGGAGGAGGAGAGAACGTTTCGTGACCGGCCGGAGGCGTGGACGTTCTTCGCTGACCAGGCCCCGTGGTACCGGCGGACCGCCATCGGGTGGATCACCCAGGCCAAGCGGGCCGAGACGCGGGCCCGCCGTCTGGCTGCTCTCATCGACGACTCGGCCGCCGGGCGCCGGCTGCGCCAGTACGACCGGGGCAGGTGAGCCGCCCGCCGCCCGACCGGCCGCCCGCCGCCCGGTCACCGGTAGCTTGCACCCATGAGCGACGACAGCGGCAGCTACCAGCGGGACATGCGCTACCTCGACGCCCGCATCACCGAGGACGGTCGGGACGGGTGGCCCGTCGAGGCCGGTCGTTACCGCCTGGCCGTGGCCCGGGCGTGCCCGTGGGCCAACCGGGCGATCATCGTGCGCCGCCTCCTCGGTCTCGAGGATCCTCTGTCCATGGCTCTCGCCGGCCCCACCCACGACGAGCGCAGTTGGACCTTCGATCTCGACCCGGGCGGTCGGGATCCGGTGCTCGGGATCCCACGCTTGGCCGACGCCTACCAGAAGGCCCAACCCGGCTACGACCGGGGGGTGACCGTGCCCGCCATCGTCGACGTTCCCACCGGGGCGGTGGTCACCAACGACTTCGCCCGGATCACCCTCGACCTGGAGACGGAGTGGGCGGCGCTCCACCGCCCCGGTGCGCCCGACCTCTACCCCGAAGATCGGCGCGACGAGATCGACGAGGTGGCCGAGTCGTTCTTCCATGACGTGAACAACGGCGTCTACAAAGTCGGGTTCGCCACCACCCAAGGGGCATACGACAAGGCGTACGGCACGTTGTTCGCCTGCCTCGACCGCCTGAGCGAGCGCCTGGCGAACCAGCGGTACCTGGTGGGCGACACGATCACCGAGGCCGACGTCCGGCTGTTCAGCACCCTGGCCCGCTTCGACGCCGTGTACCACGGGCACTTCAAATGCAACCGGCAGAAGCTGTCGGAGATGCCCGTGCTGTGGGCCTACGCCCGTGACCTGTTCCAGACGCCAGGGTTCGGCGACACCATCGACTTCGTCCAGATCAAGCAGCACTACTACATGGTCCACACCAACGTGAACCCCACCGGGATCGTGCCGGCCGGCCCCGACCCGTCGGGATGGTTGGCCGATCACGGGCGTGACGCCCTCGGCGGCCGCCCCTTCGGCGACGGTACGCCGCCGCCGCCCCCGGTAGCCGGCGAGAAGGTGCCGGCCGGCCACGGCGCCGGCTGATCCCGCCGCTGTCGGGCCACGACAGCGACAGGACCGACCAGATAGTCCGAACGGGCTATAGCCATCGTCGAGGGCCCTTTGTACGTTTGACCGTGGGCGCCGGGAGGCGAGTCACGGAAATGGGGCAGGCCATGGGTTGGAGACGGACGTCGATACACGTCGATCGGCACCACACCGATCTGGTGTCGGTGCCGGACGAGCATCAGGTCGTGGTGGATGTGCGCTCGTGGGCGGAGGGTCGCCTGGAGGCGGGTCCCCGCCCCCGGATCCTGGTGCCCACCGCCAGGCAGCGAGTGGAGGTGCCCGAGCCGTCCCCGGATCGGTGATCGGCCGCTGAGGGCCGGAGCCGGCCCGCTGGCGACCCGAGCACATGGCCGCCGCTAGCGTCGCGGCATGGAGTCGCTGGTGGCGGTCGCCGCCTCAGTCGAGGGGCGCCTGGCCGGCGCTTACTACCTCAAATCGAACGGCCCCGGCCTGGCCGCCCACATCGCCAACGCCGGCTACGTCGTCGACCGGCACCGGCGAGGCGGGGGGATCGGCCGACTGCTGGTGGTCGACTCGGTGCGGCGGGCGCCGCTGGCCGGCTTCGACGCGGTGCAGTTCAACTTCGTGTTCGCCTCCAACCCGGCCCGGGCCATGTACGAGGAGCTGGGATGGCAGGAGGTCGGCCGCATCCCCGACGCGGTGGCCCGCCCGGGCCGGCCCGTCGAGGACGCCATCATCTATTGGCGCCACGTCGGGACCGCGCCTCGAGCTATGACAGCACCCGCTTGCGGAACGCCCTGATCCCCAAGGTGAGGAACAGGACACAGAATCCGATCAGCACCGGGAAGATGACGTAGAGGTGCATGTGGCTGGCGTGGGTGAGCCCCGCCCGCAGGCCCTCGGCAACGTAGATGAGGGGATTGACCAGCACCACCGTCTGCAACCAGTGGAAAGCCCCGATCTTGACCGGAGCCAACTTCGTCCATTGGTAGTAGGTGCCGCCCAGGAAGGTGACGGGCAGGACGACGAAGCCGAACATGAGCCCGATGTTGCGGGGCTCGAAGGTGCAGCCGAGGAGCAGGCCGAGCGACGTCATGGCGATGCAGGCCAGGGGGATGATGGTGATGACGATCCACCAGTGCACCGACAGGTGGGCCTGCACCCCCTTGGCGTGGACGACGGCGGCGATGGGGAACACGATGAGGGCGGCGATGACGCCCTGGACCGAGCCGGAGGCGACCTTGGCCACCGCCACCAGCCACACCGGGCACGGGGCCTGGACCCGATCCTCGATCTCCCGGGTGAAGCCGAACTCGGTGGCGAGGGTCAGGGCCACCGACTGGATGCCCTGGAACATGATGGAGATGCCGACCACGCCGGGGACCAGGACCGTGGCGAAGCTGGCCGCCCCGGCCGATGACCCGCCGACGCCCTGGCCGATCTTGGGGAAGACGTAGAGGAACACGAACACGAGGAGGAAGGGCTGGACGAGGGTCCGGGCCACGAACTCCTTGCTGTTCTTCCTGAGCACGGTCAGGTCGCGCAGCATCAGGGCCCCGAGAGCCGATCGGCTGGCGGCGAACGTGGTGCGGGTCGGGGCCGTCTCGATGCGCTTCTTTTGGGGAATGACCTCCCCGGCGTGGGGGGGATCGGTGATCGTCATCAGTCCCGTAGCTCCTGTCCCGTCAGGTGGATGAACACCGTCTCGAGGGACGGCGAGGCGACCGAGAGGTCGACCAGCTCCAGGTTGCGCCGCTCGGCGATGGCCACGACCTTTGGCAGCAATCGGTCCGAGCCCCGGACGTGGACCTCCAGCCCGCCGTCGATGGGGCGGATGGTGCTGACCCCGTCGAGTCCGTCGCGCAGGGCATCGTCGAGACCATCGGCGCCGCCGGCCACCTTGACGGTCACGATGGTGTCGGCGCCGACACGCTCCTTGAGCTCGGCGGGCGTGCCGAGGGCCAGGATCCTGCCGTGGTCCATGATGGCCACCCGGTGGCAGAGCTGGTCGGCCTCTTCCATGTAGTGGGTGGTGAGGACGATGGTCTGGCCGTCAGCGTTGAGCTCCCGCAGCACCTCCCACAGGGCCAGGCGGCTCTGCGGGTCCAGGCCGGCGGTCGGCTCATCGAGGAACAGCACCGCCGGGCGATGGAACATCGACCGGGCGACCATCAGACGCTGGGCCATGCCCCCGGAGAGGGCGTACACCGACGCCTTGGCCCACCTGGCCAGCTGGAACTGCTCGAGGAGGCGATCAGCCTCGGCCCGGCTGTCGCGGGCCGGGATGCCGAACAGCCGCCCGTGGAAGTACAGGTTCTCCCACACCGTGAGCGCCCGGTCGAGGGTGTTCTGCTGGGAGACCACCCCGATGATCTGCTTGGTCAGCGCCGATTCGGCGATGACGTCGATCCCCGAGATGTGGGCCTGGCCCGATGTGGGCAGCACCCGGGTGGTGAGCATCCCGGCCGTGGTGGTCTTGCCGGCCCCGTTCGGACCCAGCAGGCCGAAGACCTCGCCGGTGTAGACCTCCAGGTCGAGGTGGTCGACGGCGGCGAAGTCGGTCCCGTGGTACACCTTGGTCAGGCCCGCCGTGCGGATCACGACCGGGGCCTCCGTCGTGCCGCCCGGCGATGCCAGACCGGCCGATGTCTGCTCCATGCCCGTTCCGTCGGCCCCCGCCGCCGCGCTCCGACAGGTGGGGCCGGTCTCGGTCGCTTCGGTCATCGGGCTCCTCGGTCGGAGGAAAAGACACTAGTCCTGGCCCCAGAACAGGCGCTCGACGACACGCCGGGCTCGGCGGGTGAGGCGCCGGTATTCGTCGCGCAGGCCGCTCGGGGTGGTGTCCAGGCTGCGGGCCAGGATGGACAGGTGGTGACCGGTCGAGGGCAGGGCGTCGGTGGCCGAGCCACGCACCAGGAACAGGCGGTTGCGGGCCTGCTCGCAGAACCGGTAGCAGGTGGCCAGGATCCGGGCTTCGTCGCTGCTCATGGCCCCGGCGTCGACGAGGGCGTCGAGGGCGTCGAGGGTGCCGGGAGTCCGCACCCGGTGGGTGAGCTGGAGCAGCTGGGCCGTCCACTCGATGTCGGCGAGACCGCCCCGGCCCAGTTTGAGATGGAACTGGGGGTCCTCGCCGGCGGGGATGCGCTCGCCCTCCACGCGGGCCTTGGTGCGGCGGATCTCGCGGATGTCGGCGTCGGTGAGGGGTGTGTCCCAGACGAACCCTTCCGCCAGGCGGGCGAAGCGCTGGCCGACCTCGGGGTCACCGGCGACGAAGCGGCCGCGGAGCAGGGCCTGGCGTTCCCACGTCTGGGCCCACCGGCGGTAGTAGGAGGCGAACGCATCGAGGCTCCGGGCCAGGGGTCCCTGGCGACCCTCGGGGCGGAGGTTTGCGTCGAGGGGGTAGATGCGCCGGGCCGGGGTGTCGCCACCGATGAGCCTGACCAGGGCGGTGGCCGCCGCCTCCGCCGCCGCCGCCGGCCCCTTCTGGGCGGCGATCCCCTTCTGGGCGGCCGGCTCGCGGCCGGCGGGTTAGGCGATGCCGAGCGGGCCGACGATGGCCGTGGGCCGGGGGGGTAGGGCGAACGCGTCGGCGTGGGAGTCGTAGACGAACAGGACGTCGAGGTCGCTGGCGTAGGACAGCTCGCCTCCTCCCAGGCGGCCCATGGCGATGACCGCGAACGGCACCTGGGGATCGACGATCTCCACCCCGGCGGCCAGGACCGACTCGGCCAGCTCGGTGAGGGCCTGGCCGGTCCGGTCCACCGTCGCCCGGCCGAGGACGTCGGCGGCGGCGACGCGGAGCAGCTCGCGCTGGTTGAAGGCGATGAGCCCGTCGGTGCGCCCGGTCGGGCCGTTCCGCCACGACAGTGACCGGCGCGTCAGGTCGATCAGGTCGTCGGGGCTCGACGCCGGGCCGCGCCTGGCCCTGGTGCTGCCGGCGGCCAGCTCGCCGATGGTGCGTTGGCGGGTCCGCCCGACCCGGTCGGCCAGGCTGATCATCACGTCCGGGTGGCGTTCGAGACCTCGGGCGAACGTGGGCCCGGTACCGAGAAGCTGGCACAGCTGGCGGGCCGCCTCCGCCGACTCTCGAAACACGGTGGTGAGCTGGGAACGCCGGTGCTCGCCGGTGGTGAGCGAGCGCAGGCCGAGCAGGCCGAGGTCCGGGTCGGGCGACTGGGACAGCCACTCGAAGACCAGCGGGAGGAGTTGGCGCATCAGCCGGGACGACCGGGAGAAGCCGCGGGTCAGCTCGTTGACCGCCTGGCGGGTGCGTTCGGCGTCGCTGAAGCCGAAGGCGGCCAGACGGTCGGCGGCGGCCCCCTGGGACAGGATGCCGCCCGCTTCGAGCACCGCTACGTCCGCCCTGGCGCGGCCGTCGGGGGTCACCGGCTGGCCGGCGGTGAACGCCTCCAGCAGCGGCCGGAAGAACAGCCGCTCGTGGATGGACCGACCGGTGGCCTGATGGCGCCGGAGGTCGCGCTCGAAGCCGGCCAGGGCGCTCGCCGACGCCGTGTCGCGGTAGCCGAGCACCCGGGCCAGCCGGGCGCGTGCACCCCGATCGGTGGGTACGGCATGGACCTGCTGGTCCTCGTAGAGCTGGAGGCGGTGCTCGACGGTGCGCAGGAAGCGGTAGGCGCTCTCCAGGGCGCTGGCATCGCCGGTGTCCACGTAGCCCCCGGCGGCCAGGGCCCGCAGGGCGGCGAGGGTGCTCGGCGCCCGCAGCGTCGGATCCTGGCGGCCGTGCACCAGCTGCAGCAGCTGGACGGCGAACTCGATGTCGCGGATGCCACCGCGGCCCCGTTTGATCTCCCGCTCCTCGAGGCCCCGGCGGGTCATCTCCGCCTCGGCCAGAGCCTTGAGCTCACGGAGGCGGCGGAGGTCGTCCGCCCCGAACGGCCGGCCCCAGACCCGGGCCTCGGCCTCGGTGATGAACGCCGCCCCCATCTCCGGGTCGCCCGCCGCCGCTCGGGCCTTCAGCAGCGCCTGGAACTCCCAGGTCTGCGCCCAGCGGTCCCAGTAGGTGCGATACGAGTCGAGGCTGCGCACCACGGCTCCCGAGCGGCCCTCGGGGCGGAGGTCGAGGTCGACCCGCCACGCCCGGCGGGCCTCGTCGAGGAGCCGGCGGGCCCGGCCCTCCCCGACGAGCATCACGTCGACGTCGCTGGCGTAGTTCAGCTCCCGGGCGCCGAGCTTGCCCATGGCGATCACCGCCAGCTCGTCGGTGCCGGCCACACCGCAGGCCCGTTCCAAGATGTCGTCGGCCAGGTCACTGAGCGCCTCGACCACCACCTCCAGCCCGTCGCGGCCGGTGAGGTCGCGCGCCGCGATGCGCAGCATGCCCAGCCGTTTGTGGCGGGACAGGTCCTCGTCGGCGCCCGGCGGGGTCGCGGGCCCGTCGTCGATGGCGGCGAGCACGTCGATGGCCGCCGGTTCGGTGAGGCACAGCCGGGCCAGCCACGGGC
>JALYVP010000369.1 GCA_030853185.1 Actinomycetota bacterium
GGCCAGGACCTCGGCGTGGGCCGAGTCCCGATCGCGGATCAAACCGGGGCGGATGTGCAGGCCGGGTTTCCAGTGGGCACCGAGATCGACAGTCACCCGACGGATCCCCGGTCGATGGACGACACCGTCGAGGAGGCGCACCGGCTTGGGCAGGTTCAACCACAAGGACTGGTCCCAGCACCAGGAGTTGGGGTGCTGCCGCTTGGCCAGCAGCCACAGTTCGTGGCAGGTGTGCCGGACGGCGTTCAGGCCCTCGACTCCGGCACCGAGCGAGAGGCCCCTCAGGTAGGGAACCACGACATCGACGACGAGCAGGCCGGCCCGCGGGCGCGGCGTGGGGTCGACGAGGGCGAAGTCCTCCTCCTCGAAGCCCCAGTCCAAGATGCCGTTCCACGTCCGGACATTGTCGATCTGTTCGGCGACAGGAATGAACATGGGCCTCGGCGGCCGGTGACCGTTGCCAGAGAGAGGCGTCAGCAGGCTCTCGTCCACGGCCGTGACCGTACCAGCGGCCCCCGCGTCGACAGCAGGGCGCCGGGCCCGACAACCCGACCCGACGGCCAGGGCCGGCGAACAGAGCGCGCGGACAAGGCGCACGCGGCCAGAGCACGCGGGACCGAGCGCAACGTCCTCCCGCTCCGGCACAGTGGTGAGCCGATGACCGCCCCCGACGCCAAGGATCTCGACCTCGCCCGAACCGCCAGAGGGGCGAAGAGTCCTGACGATGCGCTCGAGGGGTTCGTCGCCTGGACGGCGGAGCGGGGCCTGGCTCTGTACCCGGCCCAGGAGGAGGCGCTGCTGGAGGTCTTCGCCGGGTCGCACGTGATCGTCAACACCCCCACGGGGTCGGGCAAGAGCCTGATCGCCCTCGGCGCCCACGTGGCCTCCATGGCCAGCGGGCGGCGGTCGTACTACACCGCCCCGATCAAGGCCCTGGTGTCGGAGAAGTTCTTCGCCCTGTGTGCCGACCTGGGGGCCGCCAACGTGGGGATGCTCACCGGTGACGCCTCCATCAACTCGACCGCCCCGGTGATCTGTGCCACCGCCGAGATCGTCGCCAACATGGCTCTTCGCCAAGGGGCCGACGCTCCCATCGACCAGGTGGTCATGGACGAGTTCCACTTCTACGGCGACCCCGAGCGGGGATGGGCGTGGCAGGTGCCGCTCCTGGAGATCCCCGACGCTCAGTTCGTCCTCATGTCAGCCACGCTCGGCAACACCGCCCACATCGAAGAGGGCCTGACCCGGCGATCGTCCCGACCGGTTGGGGTGGTCCGCTCGGCCACCCGACCCGTTCCGCTCAGCTTCGACTACACCAGGACGCCGCTGCACGAGACGATCGAGGGGCTCCTCCGGGCCGACCGTGCTCCTCTCTACGTGGTCCACTTCACCCAGGCAAACGCCGTGGCTCAGGCCCAGGCCCTGACATCCGCCCAGGTGACGACCCGCCCCCAGCGGGAGGCGATCGCCGCCGCCCTGGCCGAGTTCCGCTTCGCGCCCGGCTTCGGCCAGACCCTGTCCCGTCTGGTCCGCCATGGCATCGGGGTCCACCACGGGGGGATGCTGCCCAAGTACCGCCGCCTGGTGGAGCGCCTGACCCAGGCCGGTCTGTTGCGGGTGGTGGTCGGCACCGACACCCTCGGCGTGGGGGTGAACCTGCCGCTACGGACCGTCGTGTTCACCGGTCTGGCCAAATACGACGGGACGACGTCGCGCCTGCTCAGCGCCCGTGAGTTCCACCAGATCGCGGGGCGGGCCGGGCGCCCCGGCTACGACAGCACCGGGCTGGTGGTGGTCCAGGCCCCCGAGCACGTGATCGACAACGAGCGGGCCACCGAGAAGGCGGCCGGTGACGCCAAGAAGAAGCGCAAGCTGGTCCGCTCCAGCCCGCCCAAGGGGTACGTCCCCTGGGATGAGGCGGTGTTCGCCAAGATGGTGGCCGCCCCGCCGGAGCCCCTGACCTCCCACTTCCAGGTCAGCCACTCCCTCGTCCTCGACGTCTTGGACCGGCCCGGCGACGGATGCCGAGCCTTGCGCCGGCTGCTGGTCGACAACGACGAGGCCCGGCCCGCCCAGCGCCGCCACATCCGGGCCGCCATCGGCATCTACCGGTCCCTGCTCGGCGCCGGCGCCCTCGAGCGCCTTCCCGAAGGCGAGGTCGACGACAAGGGCCGCCGGATCCGGGTGACGCGTGACCTGCAGGCCGACTTCGCCCTCAACAGCCCCCTCAGCCCGTGGGCTCTCGACGCCCTCCCCCGCCTGGAGGCGGACAAGGAGAGCTCGACGTGGGTGCTCGACGTGATCAGCGTCATCGAGGCCACGCTCGACGACCCGCGCCAGATCCTCGGCGCCCAGCTCAACAAGCTGAAGACCGAGACCCTCACCGCGCTCAAGGCGGAGGGCATGGAGTACGACCAGCGCATGGAGGTCCTCGACCGCCTGGAGTACCCCAAGCCGTTGCGGGACTGGACCTACGACCTGTTCGATGCCTACCGGGTGCAGCATCCGTGGGCCGCCGACTTCAACATCCGGCCCAAGTCCGTGGCCCGGGACCTCTACGAACGGGCCATGACCTTCGGCGAGTACGTCGCCCACTACGGCCTGGCCCGCAGCGAGGGCCTGGTCCTGCGGTACCTGTCGGACACCTACAAGGGCCTGGTGCGCACCGTCCCCGAGGACGACAAGACCGACGAGCTGGTCGACGTCACCGAATGGCTGGGCGAGCTGGTCCGCCAGGTCGACTCCAGCCTGATCGACGAGTGGCAGGCTCTCGCCGCCGCCGCACGAGCGGCCGAGGAGGGCACGGCGGACCTCGACCGGGCCGTGGCCGCTGCCCGACCGACCCTGGTGGGCGGCCCCGCCCCGCCACCGCCGCCGGTGACCGCCAACACCAGGGCCTTCCGGGTCATGGTCCGCAACGCCGCCTTCCGCCGGGTGGAGCTGGCCGCCCGGGCTGACATCGACGGCCTGGCCGGAGCCGAGC
>JALYVP010000097.1 GCA_030853185.1 Actinomycetota bacterium
TAAGCAAAGCGCCGCTTACCCCAGCGGTCCACCTTGCCGACCGTGCCGCCGCCGTCGGTGACGAGCTTGGTGGCCCGATCGATCGTGGCTCGGATGACGTCCTCTTCGAGGCCGGCGTCGAGGATGAGCATGACTTCGTACGGCCGCATGCGGCTTACCACCTCCCTGTGGTCCCGGCCGGAGGCTCGGGGCCCCGGACGGTCCGGGGCAGGGGTTGCCGAACGAACAGCTCGAGGCCCTCGTCCGACGCATGAACGGCATCGTGCCGTCCAGAGGCGGTCATGGTAGTCGACGTCGACGATCTCGCCCCGTCGCTGAAAACGGGGGGCCGGTGGGCGAGAGGGCAGCAGCGCTCGGCGGCCACGGAGTCCCTGGCCGATGCGGCCGCGATCCGGGGAGCCGTGCTGTACCTCATGAGCTTCCATGGTTGCACGGGGGTGTGACGGCGGAGTGCGGCCGGTCAGGCCGAGCACGGTCCGCCGAGGTGGGCGACGGTCCCCGATCCCCCCAGGACCCCGACCTGTCCGAGCGGCACCTCGAGCGCCAGTCGGAACGGAGCCGCCGCCGCGTACTGGGGGCAGGACGCGGTGGTGTCCGGGCACGGCAGCATGGAGGCGGACGACAAGAACATCCCCGTTCGGGAGAAGAAGGCGATGCCCAGGGGGAGCAGGGTGTCGCGCATGTAGTACGAGTCGTAGCTGTCGGCGGCGTAGACGAACGCCATGCCCTCGTAACCGCCCAGCTGGCGCCGGCCCATGAGACCCCGGGCCCGCTCGGCGGGGGTGTCGGCGACCAGGTAGCAGTGGGCGGACGGGCTGCGGTGGCCAGCCAGCGGGGTGACGATCACCGACACGCCTGCCGCCGTGGGGTTCGTGGTCGTCGTGGTGGCATGCGTGGGGGGTGGGGAGGAGGACAACGAAGGACGGGCGGGCCTGTTGGCTCCCTGGATCAGGAACACCACCACGTCGACCACCAGCAGGGTCAAGGCCACTCGGCGGACCCAAGCCAGTCGGGGCGGAAGGGGGGCGTTGCTCACCCGGCCATGGTCGCAGCTCCCCAGAGTTGGCGGATCCCGGCCCGGGTGGACCCGGCCCCGGTGGACCCCGCCAACCGGCCGGCGCATCAGGCCCGCGGCCCCCGGTAGGGTTTGGCCCGTGGATCAGGCTCGCGCCCGCCGGTTGCTGGGCGTGAGCGCGGCAGCGACCAGGACCGACATCGAGGCTGCCTTCCGGTCCCGGGTCATGGCCACCCATCCGGACCGGGGGGGCCAGGCCGACGAGTTCCGCTCGGTGGTGGAGGCCAGGCGGGCTCTGCTGCACGCTGCCGCCCCTCGCCGCCCCCCGGCGGTGACCGTGATTCCCGACGGGAAGCTGGTCAGGCAGCTGCTGATTGCCGTGCTCCGCCGGGTGCTCGACCGCCAGGATCCCAACCGCCGGGTGATCTGACCGGGCGCGTCGGCGACCGGCCCGAAGAGGCCGGCCGCCGAGGATCAGTCCGTGATGGACTCAGTCGCGGTGCAGGACGTCGTGGACCTTGCCCTTGACGTCATCGACGGCGTCCTTGACCTTGCCTGATGCCCGGTCCGTCTTGCCTTCGTTCTTCAGCTCGTCATCGCCGGTCACGCTGCCGGCAGCTTCCTTGGCCCGACCCTTGGCCTCGTCCATGTTTGCCATAGCACTCACTCCTGTCGTCACGACGCCTCTGCTCCTGGCGCCCGGGTCAGGTGACCCGTCGTGGTGCATTGTTCCGTTCCGGTGGGATCCGCTAAACGCCTGAAGGTGGTCATCGGTCACACCGGGGCCGCGGTCCGCCGGGCGGCGGCCGGCAAGCATGTCACCCCAGGTCGCGCAGGGCCCGGGCCACGTCGTCGGTGAGGTGGTAGCTCTCGGCGTCGCTGGGGAACTTCCTGGACCGCACGTCGGCGGCGAACTCGCTCACCGCCGCCACCGCGTCCTCCCCCAGGTCGGCGTAGCGGCGGACGAACTTTGCGGCGGCCACCCGGTCCTCGAGGCCCACCACGTCGTGGAAGACGAGCACCTGCCCGTCACACCACGGCCCGGCACCGATCCCGATGGTGGGGACCGGCACCGCGTCGGTGACCAGCCGGGCAACCTGGTCGGGTACCCCTTCGAGCACGATGGCGGTGCAGCCGGCGTCGGCCAGGGCCTTGGCGTCGTCGATCAGGGCCCGGGCCGCATCGAGTTGCCGGGCCTGCACCTTGAAGCCGCCCATGACGTGGACGGATTGGGGGGTGAGGCCCAGGTGGCCGATGACGGGGATCTCGACGTCGACGATGGCGGCCACCACCGCCGCCCGCTTGCGGCCGCCCTCCAGCTTGATGCCCTGGGCGCCGGCCCGGATCAGGGTGGCTGCGTTGGCGATGGCGTCGTCGATCCCGGTGTGGTAGCTCAGCCACGGTAGGTCGGCGATGATCATCGGCTCGGGCCGGGCCCGGGCCACGGCGGCGGTGTGGTGGGCCATGTCGGCTACGGTCACCTGCAGGGTGTTGTCGTAGCCGAGCACGACCATGGCCACCGAGTCTCCGACGAGGATCAGGTCCACGCCCGCCCGGTCGGCGATCCTGGCCGTGGGGGCGTCGTAGGCGGTGACCATGACGATGGGCTCGTCGCCCCCCTTGCGGGCCCTCAGCTCGGGGGCGGTCATGCCGGCTTGACGGGCCGCGAGCCTGGCATCGGGCCCGACAGGCCGAGGCGAGGCTCCGGTGGTCGACGTAGCGGACATCTGTGCACCTCCATGGTCCCGTCCAGCGCCCTTCGGCTGCCGGCGGTCGGATCATCGTATCCTTCTGCCCGTGCAAGCCTCGATGGGCACCTGCGACAACTGCGGATCCGACCAGGAGAGCCGCCGGCCGGTGCGCCGGGTGTACCTGGTGCCCGACGCCGTGACCCTCGAGGAGGTCGAGCAGTGGTGCTCGGCGTGCCGCAGCCAGTACCCCCACGCCGAGCCGGACGAGGGCTCAGCCCCTTGACCCGTTCGAACCGCCGATCGTGGTGGTTGTCGTCCCCGACGGCGAGGTCCCCGACCCGGAGCCGGAGGACCCGGAGCCGGAGGACCCGGAGCCGGAGGACCCGGAGCCGGAGGACCTGGAGCCGGAGGACCCGGCGTTGGAGCCCGAAGAGCCCGAGCTCGACGAACCGGAACCGCTGGTGGTCGGTGTGCCGGGCAGGGTGGTGGTCGTCGGGTTCTGGATCAGCTGCAGGGTGGAGGGGTCCGGCGGCGTCAGCACCCGCCCGGTGTAGTTGTAGACGGTGGGGAATGGCCCTGCCAGCGCCGGCTCGGACTTCAGTGCCTGGCTCATGTAGTCGTGCCACAGCTGGGCGGGGATCCCTCCGCCCTGCACGCTCTTGAGGCCACGGAAGTTCTGGATCGGGATGTTGCCCTGGGCGTAGCCCATCCACACCGAGGTCGTCAGGTGGGGGGTGTAGCCGATGAACCAGGCGTTGGCCGAGTTGTCGGTCGTCCCGGTCTTGCCGGCCACCGGGGACCCGACATCACCGGCCGCCCCCCCGGTCCCGTTGGTGCCGACGATCACCTGCTGGAGGACCTTGGTCAGCTGGGCGGCGACCTGGGGTGAGAGGACCTGCCGTCCCGTGACCCGCTTGGGCAGGGGGAGGGACCTGCCGTCGGGGGTGGTCACCTTGGTGAACAGGATCGGTGAGTTGTAGGTGCCGCCGTTGGCGAAGGTGGCGTAGGCCGCGGCCATCTCCAGGGGGGACACGTCGGCCGTGCCGAGCACCTGGGAGGGGTACGCCCCCTTCAGCTCGCTGGGACTGATGCCGCACGCCTCGGCCATGGCATCGAGGTTCTGGGGACCGACGCGCTCAACGATCTGGGCGAAGACGGTGTTGACGGACTGTGCGGTGGCATCCACCAGGCTCAGGTCGGTGGAGCTGGCCTCCCCCTCGAAGTTGGTGACGGCCCACGGGGAGCCGTCGGCGTTCCCGTGGGGGACGATGACCTCGCCGGGGGCGGGGAACGTCGATGACGGGGTGTAGCCCTCCTTGAGCACCTCGGCCAGCATGAACGCCTTGAACGTGGAGCCTGGCTGGCGGCCGCTGCCCCCTCCCGTCGTGCCCATGGCCAGGTTGACCTGGGAGGTGGTGTAGTCCTGGCCGCCGACCATGGCCCGCACCCGCCCGCTGTCGTCGACGCTGACCAGGGACCCGGACGGGTCCCCGGGGGTGCTTCCCGGATCCAGCTGGGGCTGCTGGGGCCCGTACACCGAGCTGTAGGCCTCTGCCTGGAGGGTCGGATCCAGCGTGGTCGTCACCCGCAGGCCGCCCCCGTCGACGAGCGGGGCGCCGTAGGCGGCGACGAGCTGGTCGTGCACGGCGGCCAGGAAGTACTGGTCACCGGGCAGGTCACTCTGCGGCGGTGCCGCCGCCGGTGCGCTGGGGCCGATGACGTAGGTGGACATGGGGGTGTGCTCGACCGCCGCGGCCTGGGCCGGGGTGATCTTGCGGTCCCGGATCATGTCGCCCAGGGTGTCGCTCTGGTGGCTGCGGGCCAGGGCCGGGTTCTTGGCCGGGTCGGCGTTCTCCGGTTCGCGGATGAGCCCGGCCAGCAACGAGGCCTGGGCCAGGTCGAGCTGGCTGACGTCCTTGCCGAAGTAGGCCCGCGCCGCCGCCTGCACCCCGTAGGCCTGACGCCCGAAGTAGATGGTGTTGAGGTAGCCGTCGAGGATCTGGTCCTTGGACTGCTTGTGGCCCAGCTTCACGGCCAGCTGCGCCTCCTCGGCCTTGCGGGTCAGGGTCCGCTGTGAGCTGAGGTAGGCCTGCTTGACGTACTGCTGGGTGATGGTCGACGCTCCCTGGAGGTTCCCGGTGCCCCGCACGTCGGCCAGCAGGGCGCGCAGGATGCCGAGGGGATCGATGGCCCCCTCGGTGAAGAAGTGCCGGTCCTCGGTGGAGACGACGGCGTTGATCAGGACCGGGGGGATCTTGGCGAGGGGCACGCTGATCCGGTTCTGCACCTGGTAGGTCGTCAGGGGGTGGCCGGCGTTGTCGTAGACGAACGTGGTCTGGCTCAGCGTGGTGCCCTTGGGCAGGGGCGAGCGGGTCACGTTGTAGAGGCCGACGGCCAGCAGGCCGAGGACGGCCATCACCACGAGGAACAGCTTGCGCCGGGCCCGCCACAGCCGGCTGCGGCCGTCGTCGGGGCGGGGTCGCGGGGCGGGCCGGTTGCGCCGGGCGGCGGACCAGGCCCGCCGGCGACGGACGGCGGCCTGCTGGGCAGGGGTCAGGTCAGACCATCGGAGGTCTCTGCGTGCGTGTCGGTTGACCATGGGTGGGGATCGGGGGAAGCGTACTGACGTATTGGTCGTTGAGACCAGGCACCCCACCGGTTGCGGCGTTGCCTCAGGAGCGGCTGGTTCCCGCCCGTTTGGCGGCGCCGCCGATGGTGAATGCCTGAGCCAGGTGGTTCCACGAGCAGTTCGGGCAGACCTCGACCACGTAGCAGGCCAGGTCCTTGGCTCCCCGGGTCAGGCGGGACATCTCCCGCTTGGAGGTCACGCAGGTGCCGCTCGGGGGGAGGCGGGGCCCGAACACGTAGGAGACCAGGCGGACCTTGACCTCTGCGCAGATCGGGCACTCCTCCCGGGACTCCTCGCCGACGTTGACGGCGGCGCGCAGCAGGTCCGGATGGGCGTCGCACACGTCGAGGCGGGACAGGCGCCCCTTGTGGAACTCGCTGACCACCGCGTTGCGGGCCAGGCGGTAGTCGACCTGCCCCGCCAGCCGGCCGTCGTCAACCGCACCCCGGAGGGTCTCGGGCCGGAAGCTCATCACGGGACGAAGCGTATCGGAGCTCTCACCGGAAGCGCCCTACCGGTGCCCCGCCACCCACCGCTCCGCCGATATATCGACTCGATACATCGATCGTGACTATGATGGTGGTGTGCCCGGATCGCCCGGGCTCCTCGGTTCAGGGGTCCGACATTCCCATGCTCGAACTTGCCATCCTCGGGTTGCTCACCGAAGAGTCGCTCCACGGCTACGAGGTGAAGAAGCAGTTGGCTGACACGCTCGGCTTCGCCAGCGGCTTGTCGTTCGGTTCGCTGTACCCGGCACTGGGACGGCTGGAGGCGGCCGGGGCGGTGCGTGCCGTCGAGCAGCCCGCTCAGGGCCAGCCCCCCCGCAGCCGCCGGGGCAAGAAGGTCTACGGGATCACCCCCCGAGGGCTGGCCCTCTTCGAGGAGCTGCTGGCGGCCGAGAGCAACAGCAACGATGACGACCGCGTCTTCGCCCTGCGCCTGGCGTTCGCCCGGCACCTGCCGCCCGACGCCCGGCTGGGCATGCTCGAACGCCGGCGGGCCCGCCTGCTCGAACGCCTCGCTCGCCTCGGTGCTCGCGTGCGGGCCGGTCGGGACCGTCTCGACGGCTACGGCCGGACCCTCGCCGAGCATGACCGTGACGTCGCCGAGCGCGACCTGTCCTGGATCGACCAGCTCATCGCCAGCGAGCGGGCAGGTGTCAGCGTTGGCACCGCAGCGAGGCCGGTCCCCACGGCGGCGACCGAGTCCGCCGCCGTACCCAGCATCTCGGCCATGCGCCGACCGAAGGATCCGGCGGGCACCCGTCCCGCATTCCAACCCGAGGGGCTCCGCCCCCCGACCACTCAGGAGGACCCCACACCGTGACCGACAAGATCCGGACCGCCAAGAGCAGTGCCGCCAAGATCCGTGTCGCCATCGCCGGCGTCGGCAACTGCTCCAGCTCGCTGGTCCAGGGCGTCGAGTACTACCGCAACGCCGATCCGTCCGAATCCGTCCCCGGGCTGATGCACGTCAACCTGGGCGGCTACCACGTGGGGGACGTGGAGTTCGTCGCTGCCTTCGACGTGGACGCGGCCAAGGTCGGGACCGATCTGGGCAAGGCCATCTTCTCCGGCCAGAACAACACGATTCGCTTCGCCAACGTCCCCGAGCTGGGCGTGACCGTCCAGCGCGCCCCCACCTTCGACGGACTCGGCCAGTACTACCGCGAGACCATCGAAGAGTCCCCGGCCGAGGCCGTCGACGTCGCCGCCGCCCTGGCCGAGGCCCAGGCCGACGTGCTCGTGTCCTACCTCCCGGTCGGCTCCGAGGACGCCCAGCGCTACTACGCCCAGGCCGCCATCGACGCCAAGGTGGGGTTCGTCAACGCCATCCCGGTGTTCATCGCCTCCAACCCCGAATGGGCCCAGAAGTTCACCGACGCGGGTGTGCCGATCGTCGGCGACGACATCAAGAGCCAGGTCGGCGCCACCATCGTCCACCGCATCCTGGCCCGCCTGTTCGAGGACCGCGGCATGGTGCTCGACCGGACCTACCAGCTCAACGTCGGCGGCAACATGGACTTCAAGAACATGCTCGAGCGGTCGCGCCTGGAGTCGAAGAAGATCTCCAAGACCCAGTCGGTGACCAGCCAGCTCGACAACGGCATCGACGCCCACGACGTCCACATCGGTCCGTCCGACCACGTGGCCTGGCTCGACGATCGCAAGTGGGCCTACATCCGCCTGGAGGGCCGCAACTTCGGCGACGTCCCCCTCAACCTCGAGCTCAAGCTGGAGGTCTGGGACTCCCCCAACTCGGCTGGGGTCATCATCGACGCCCTCCGCTGCGCCAAGCTGGCCATGGACCGCGGTGTCGGCGGCCCGCTGCTCGGCCCGTCGGCCTACTTCATGAAGTCGCCGCCGGTGCAGTACCACGACGACCTGGCCGCCAAGATGGTCGAGGAGTTCGCGGCAGGATAGCTACGTGCCTTCCGACAACGCCACGGCCTGGGATCACTACGCCTCCACCTATCAGCAGGCGGTGACGTTGCCGACCGACGTCGCCGCCTACGGTCCCGACATTCCCGACGAGAGCCAGCTGCGCCTCCTTGGGGACCTCAAGGGCAAGCGGGTCCTCGACCTCGGTTGCGGTGGCGGCCAGTGCACGGTGGCGTTCGCCCGGGCCGGGGCCACCGCCATCGGGTTGGACCAGTCCAACGTGCAGTTGTCGTTCGCCCGGCGCCTGGCGGCGGCAGCCGAGGTCCGCGTCGAGTTGCGCCACGGAGACGTGGCGGACCTGGCCTTCCTGCGGGCCGACTCGATCGACGTCGCCTTCTCCGCGTACGCCTTCGACGACGTCAACGACCTGTCCCGGGTCTTCCGCCAGGTCCACCGGGTGCTCAAGGTCGGCGGCCCACTGGTCTTCAGCCTCCCCCATCCGGCGTGGACCATGATCGACGATGTGCCCGGACCCCCGGCGGGGGGCGGGCCCGGCCATGCGGACGGGACGGCCAGCTCGGCGCCGGTCGTGCGCCGCTCGTACTTCGACCGCCGGCCTATCGTCTACGAGCGCGATGGGGCGGTCTTCACCGACTACCACCACACGTTCGGCGAGCTGTACATGGCGCTGGTCCGAGCCAGCTACAAGGTCGACACCGTGCTTGAGCCCGAACCGGTCCCGGGTTCCCATCGCAGCGCAGCGTGGCGCCGGGCCCAGACGATGGTGCCCCGAACCCTGGTCATCCGGGCCCGCAAGGAGGGCAACTAGCCGGGCTCAGGCGCCGGCTTGGCGCTCGGCCCACCAGGTGTCGAGGCGCCGGCCGGCCTCCTCCGCCCCGAGCGGGCCCTCGTCGAGGCGCAGCTCGAGGAGGAAGTCGAGGGCAGCCCCGACATCCCGGCCGGGTCTGATGCCGAGGCGGGCCATGACCGCGTTGCCGTCGAGGTCGGGGCGGATGGCCTTGAGCTCCTCCATCGCATCCAGGGCGGCGATGCGCTCCTCCAGCTCGTCCATGCGGCGATCGAGGGCCCTGGCCTTGGCCGCGTTGCGCGTGGTGCAGTCGCAGCGGGTGAGCTCGTTGAGCCGTTCCAGCTGGTGGCCGGCATCACGGACGTAGCGGCGGACGGCCGAGTCGGTCCAGCCCATGCGGTAGGTGTGGAAGCGCAGGTGGAGCTCCACCAGGCGAGTGACCTGCTCGGTGTCGTCGTGGGAGTAGTGCAGGGCCCGCATGCGGTCGCGGGTCATGCGGGCGCCGACGACCTCGTGGTGGTGGAAGGACACGGACCCTTTCGGACCGAACGAACGCGTCTTGGGCTTGCCCACGTCGTGGAACAAGGCCGCCAGGCGCAGCAGGCGGTCCGGCTGGTCGCCGGGCCCGTGGGTCTTCTCCACCACCGCGATGGTGTGGGCCAGCACGTCCTTGTGCCGGTGGATGGGGTCGACCTCGAGGGCCAGGGCCGGCAGCTCGGGCAGGAACTCCTCGGCCAGCCCGGTGCGGACCAGGAACCACAGACCCTCGCCGGGGGCGTCGACGACCAGCAGCTTGTCGAGCTCGGTGCGGATCCGTTCCGCGGACACGATCTCCAGACGATCGGCCAGGGCGTGCACGGCAGCGACCAGGGCATCGTCGGGCACCAGGCCGTAACCGGCGATGAACCGGGCGGCCCGCATCATTCGCAGCGGGTCGTCGCTGAAGGACTCCTCGGCGGCGAGAGGGGTGCGCAGCCGGCCGGCGGCCAGGTCGCCCACCCCGTCGAAGGGGTCGATGATGGTCGCCTCCGGCAACGACAGGGCCATGGCGTTGACGGTGAAGTCCCGCCGGGAAAGATCGGCTTCGACCGCGTCGGCGAAGACCACCTCGGGCTTGCGGGAATCGGGGTGGTAGGCCTCGGCCCGATGGGTGGTGATCTCCACCGTGCGCCCGTCAAGGACCGCCCCGATGGTGCCGAAGCGCTTGCCTTGCGTCCAGATCGAGTCGGCCCAGCGGGAGAGGATTGCTTCGGTGGCGTCGGGGAGAGCGTCGGTGGTGAAGTCGAGGTCCGTGTCCGGGTG
Source organism: Actinomycetota bacterium (assembly GCA_030853185.1). Lineage (GTDB taxonomy): Bacteria > Actinomycetota > Acidimicrobiia > Acidimicrobiales > Palsa-688 > JALZAH01. The sequence goes on from JALYVP010000097.1 coordinate 9,827, forward strand.
GAGCCGACCGAGGACGGCGTCGCGCAGCACTCCACCGACGAGGTAGAGGCGGGCGCCGGCCGCCGAGAACCGCTCGGCGAGGGGCGCCGTCTCAGCCAGGAGTGGGGCGAGGCGGTCCGGGATCACGGCGGATCAGACTACTGGTGAGCCTGGCTCCGGCCGTTACCGTCGATGTGCAGGGCGCGGGCGGCGTCGACGACGCCGCGCCCGGGCCCGCCGTTGGTCACCGGCTCCGGGTAGTGGGCGTCCCCTGCCAGCGAGGTCAGGCAGGCAACCGTGCACTCGGCCAGGGCCTCGAGGTCATAGCCGCCCTCCAGGACCACCAGGCGGCGGCCGGCAGGGGCGAGGCCGGCGATCCGGGTCACCAGGTCGGCATAGTCGCCGCTCGACAGGCCCATGTCGGTCAGGGGATCGGCTCGGTGGCCGTCGAAACCGGCGGAGATGATCACCCAGGTCGGTTTGACCCGCTCGGCCACCGGGACGATCACCTCGTCGAAGGCGCCCAGGTAGACGTCGCCGGTGGCACCGGCGGGCATGGGCAGGTTGACGGTCGCTCCGGCCCCCGCACCGACACCGATCTCGTCGAGGCGGCCGGTGCCGGGGTAGAACGGCCACTGGTGCAGCGACAGGTAGGTGACCCGGCCGTCGCCGTAGAAGGCGTCCTGGGTGCCGTTGCCGTGATGAGCGTCGATGTCGACGATGAGCACCCGCTCGCCGGCGTCGGCCAGAGCGGCGGCGGCGACAGCCACGTTGTTGATCACGCAGAAGCCCATGGCTCGGGTGGGCGTGGCATGGTGGCCGGGTGGGCGCACGGCGATGAAGGCGGCGTCGCCCTCCCCCCGGCGGAGGCGGGCGGCGGCGTCAAGTCCGGCGCCGGCGCCCAGCAGGGCCGCCCGCCACGACTCCTGGACCACCACCGTGTCGGCATCGATCTCGCCTCCCCCGGCGGCGCAGAAGGCCTCGATGGCGTCGAGGTACGCCGGGCGGTGGACCCGCTCGAGGTCGGTCCGGCTTGCCGGTCCGGGCACGATCCTGACCAATGCGTCGCCCAGCCGGGCCCGCTCTATCCCGGCGTTCACCGCCACCAAGCGGTCAGGGCTCTCAGGATGCCAGCGCCCGGTCCGGTGATCGGCTGACGCTTCGTGCATCTCGACGATGACGGTGCCGGTGGTCACACCGGCAGGCTACGGCGCACGGCCAACAACTGCTCGGGCCCCCGGGTTTGGCCCAGGTCAGCCGCTCCCGGCCCCACCCACGGGGTACTACCGTTGGTCGCGCCGTGACCGGCCCCGAGGGCAGTGCCCCACCTCCAACGTGACCCGTCCCGGTGTGCGCCGATGAGCGTTCCACCCGTCGACGTGCTGCGCTGGGGCCGGGAACGGGCCAAGACCGGGTCCTGGAGGGGGGAGGCGGCGGTGGCGTTCCTCAACCCTCTGCCGAACGCGCCGGCCCCGTCGGCGGAGTTCCTGCGCCGGTGCCTGGCCACGCTGGCCGAACGCGGCTTCACTCG
>JALYVP010000370.1 GCA_030853185.1 Actinomycetota bacterium
GTCAACATGCGCGGGCCGTCCAGGCGCTCAACGCCGGGCGGGAAGACATCGCGTTCAACGCCGCCTTTCTCGTGGAGGAGACCACCAGGCACCAATTCGACAACGCCGTCGACACCTTGGCCAGCGACTGGGGACACCGAATGTCGTTCCAGCTGGTGGGCCCCCTCGCCCCTTGGGACTTCGTGGCTCAAGACTTGGCGGTGAGCCGCGAGCCGCTGCCGGCCAGCTCGACCGTGGGGCGGCAGTAATGGGCCTGCTGGCGCGGCTGGTCATGTTGCCCTTGGCGCCGGTCGAGGGGGTCGTATGGATTGCACGGCAACTGGAGGAACAAGCCGCCGAGGAGCTCTACGGTCCTGACAGCATCCGCCGGCAACTTGCGGAGCTGGAGGGCATGCTGGACGACGGTCACATCACCGAGACGGAGTTCGTCGAAGCCGAGGACGAGCTGCTGGACCGCCTCGACGAAGCGCTGCGGCCGGACCCGTCGTGGACCGACCCGGACGGGCAATCGCGGCGCGTGGAACGGGGGAGCGAGCCGTGACGGGGAGTCAACCGAACCAACGAGGTCGAGGCCGGACGAACCGCGATGCGGCCAACGGCGACACGCCCACTCGACGTCGGGGCCCGACCCGAGAGCAGTCCGACGCGGACGGGGACAGTCGTCGCAGTTCGCCGCCCGCCGATCTGCGCACGGTGATCGCCGCCGCTCGTGCCCAGTTGCAGGAGCTGACAGGACGACCGGCCGAGGCCGTCACCTCGGTGGAGCGGTTGCAAGATGGCTGGCGCCTCAACGTCGAGGTCGTAGAGTTGGAGCGCATACCCGCATCGACCAGCATCTTGGGCGGCTACGAGGTCCAGGTTGACAGTCGCGGCAACCTGCTCGAGTACTCTCGCACCGGTCGCTACCCGCGCAACCAGGCGAGCGACGGCGAGTCATGACCGTGGGCCAGGGCCGTCCCGGCCCCCTGCGCTACGCCGGCCAGCCGTCCGCGGTCGGACGCGGCGAGACGACCAACCTGGCCGATCTGCTCGAGCGGATCCTGGACAAGGGGATCGTCATCGCCGGAGACATCAGCATCAGCCTGGTGGACGTGGAACTGCTCACAATCAAGATCCGGCTCTTGATTGCCTCGGTGGACAAGGCTCGGGAGATGGGCGTGAACTGGTGGGAATCCGACCCTTGGTTGTCGAGCCGGGCAGCCGATCAGCGCCGTGAGCTTGAAGGCGGTGATGGCGACGGTCTCTCGGATCGGCTGGAGCGGTTGGAGGCGGCCATCGACCGGCTGCAGGTCATGGCAGGGGACAGGGGAAGCGACGGCGGAGGCGACCAGCCATGACCGCGTCCCCTGGTGACGATCGCATGGTGGCCGCCATCGAGGCCCTCGCCCGTGATGCCGCTCCTGGGCTCTTGAGCCACGCCTTCGACGACGCCTGTGCGGAGGTCAAGACGATCCTCCAGCGGCGCCTCGTCGACGCCCTCCTGGAGGAGGCGGCGTCTGCCGAGACGGCTCGCAGGAGCCCCCCGGAGCGCGCGCGATCCACCCGGGTCGACCACGGGGAGCAACGAGCTTCCTCCCCCATGTCCGGTGACGACGGCGCCAGCTGGCGCTCGCACCACCGGACGGCCCCCCGCGCCCAGTCAGCCGAGCCCGGCCTCTACGTGTATGGCGTCACCTCGGTTGACGCCCGTCGGGTCTCCGGCCTCACCGGCGTCGAGGGCTCCCCGACCTATCCCATCGTCCTCGGTGACCTCGTTGCCGCCGTGAGCGACGTGTCCGGCCACCGACACGACTGGGGCACGGGGGATGACGGTCAGCCGGACCTGGCACTCCTGGCTCCCCGGCTCGAGGAGCACGAGAAGGTCCTCGAACTGATCCTGGAGCATGGAAGCGTTCTGCCCATGCGGTTCGGCACGCTGTACACGTCCCGCAGCGCCGTCACCGAGCAGCTGGCGATGCAAGGCCCAACCATTCGCGCTGCCCTCGACCGCGTCGACGGAAAGGTTGAGTGGGGCCTGACCGTGAGCTGGGACGTGCAGCGGCTCGCCGACAGCCTCGCCGCCGAGGACGCCAGAGACGGCACAACGACGTTGCGGCCAAAGGATTCGCCTGGACGCGCCTACCTCAGCACGCGGGAGGCCGAGAAGGCCCGCGCCGACCTGATAGCCGAGCGCCGCGGTCGGCTCTCCTGCGACCTGCACCGGGCCATTGGCGCCGTGGCGGTGGAGAGTGTCCTGCACGCGTCGCCGGCTGCCGGAAAGGTCGACGATGGCCCGGCGACCCTGTTGAAGTCGTCCTACCTCGTCGACAGATCCCGTCGGGCCGCCTTCGAGGACACGATCGTCCAACTGTTGAATGACAATGAGCAGCTGAGCTTGGCCGGTGAGCTCACCGGCCCCTGGCCGCCCTACAACTTTTCGGATCTCCAGCTTCTGGGGGCATTGGCGTGACGACCCGCGACGTCATCGACGCCGGCCGGGACGTTACCTTGCTCGACTTGGCGGACCGGCTGCTCGACAAGGGCGTCGTTCTTAGTGGGGACATTGTCCTGTCCGTCGCCGGCGTCGACCTGGTGTACATCAGCCTTCGGGCCCTGGTGGCCTCGGTCGACACGGCCATTGGGCTCGGTGTCGACCAGGGAATCGACTTCCGGTGATCTATGTCTACGCCATCGTTGACGACCCCGGCGTGGACGTTGCCGGTCTCACCGGTCTTGCCGATGCGCCCCTGATCCGTCTGTCGCAGCGCCGGTTGGCTGCCGTTTGCACGGTCCATGACCAGCTCGATCTCGAGCCCGATGCCGCCACCCTGTGGCAGCACGAACGGGTCACCGCCGACCTGATGGAACGCTGCACCGTGGCGCCGGTCCGGTTCGGTACCGTCTTGGGCGATGGCGGCAAGGTCGGGCAGATCCTGGCCGACCAAGAGAGTTGGTTCACTGCGGTGCTGGCTCGACTGCGAGGCAAGGTGGAGCTGAGCGT
>JALYVP010000371.1 GCA_030853185.1 Actinomycetota bacterium
GGAACGACAACCGGCGACAGCGGCGCCCGGTGAGCTCGGACCCAAGCGGTGCGCCGACAACGGTCGGAGCAATACCTTCTCCGGCCCGAGATGGTGAAGACGCCACCGCACACCGGGCAGGCCATCGTCTCGCTATCGTCGCTCGACGGGAACATGGTTCTCATCCTCTCTCTGCTTTGTGACCGCCTTGCGGCGGGAGTCATGGCGGCGGCCCTCACGATGGAGTCGCCCAATCGTCGTCGTGCTATCGTCGCGTCACGGTGTTTGGCGGGGCTGGCGGTGATTCTGGTCCGACTCGACCCGATGCCTTCTCGGCCAGCCCCGCAGGTCAACGCTCAGCTACCTCCGCGACCGCCGGCACTCCCGGTGAGCCGGCTCGACGTCTGGCTGTGTCGGACCATTCCACCAGCAGCCCGTACACGGCGGCCGCTGCCTGGGTCCGGGGATCGCCGTAGGGGGTCCAAGGCGGTCGGGCCGCTCCCGTGATCACCGAGGCGAAGACCGGCTCGGAGGCCGGCCAGGCGATCAGACCGGCCAATCCCTTCCGGGCGAAACGCGCCGACGTCACGTCATCGGGCGGCCGCCCGGTGGCCAGCACCGCCTCCCGGAGCCGCTCGTAGTCGGCCTGGGCCGCCTCGCCCGCCGGCCAGAACCGGCTCATCGCCGTCGGAGACGCTGGACGCTGCGGGGGTGCAGGCTCACCCCCAATGAGGCCTCCACCTCGGCGGCCGCCTCCCGGGCTGAGCGGTCGGGTATGCCCTCGAGGAACGCCCGGACCTCGCCGGTGAGCTTGGTTGGCCCCTTGCGGCCCCGACGCTCGTCGAGCAGGCCCGTCATGCCCGCCTCCTCGAAGGCGGCCGCCACCAGATAGAACTCGGCCCGGGAGTAGCCGTGGGCGGAAGCCGCCGCGGTCACCGTCAGACCGTCGAGCGCATGGCAGCGCAGCATCTCGTATTTGACCTGCACCTTGTCGGCCCCGAAGAAGAACCGGCCGTCCCCGGCGAATAGGGCGGCGGTCACCGCGGCGGGACGGGGATGCAACAGCCCGGCCGTCTCCAGGGCCTGGCGTCGCGTTTCGTGGCTCATCGGCCTCACCTCCGCCATCACAGTAGAGACGAATTACATCGATGTCAAGCATTGTGCGGCGCGCCATCATGGTCGGGCCGACCTGTAGCCGTATCGACGCTTGAATTACAAGAACTTGAAGCTCGCGACTCTCCCCAGCCCTCTCAGGCGCGACAACTATCGCTGACGTCACGACCGACACCGCTAGTCACTCGCCGGGTCTGTCCGGCGACGCCCACCATGCCCCCGAGCAGGACCGGGACGCCGGTGGAGCCCCGCCCCCCCGGCGTCGATCAGGCGGCTGGTGCGAAAGACCAGCTTTGCGTTCCGCACATGTTCACGTGGGGTCACGCCCGCCAGCTCGACATGGTCGCCGGCGAGGCCCTGGCCCGGGCGTGGGCGGCGGGTGCCGGACCGGGCGACGCCCCGGTGACCATCGACATCGACTCCAGCATCTGCGAAACCTACGGCCTGCAAAAACAGGGCGGCACACGGTTCACCTACACCCATGTCCGCGGCTACCACCCCCTGTTCGCCACCATCGCCGGTACCGGTGATGTGGTGCACTCCCGCCTGCGTGCCGGGCCCGCCCACACCGCCCGGGGGGCGGCCAGCTTCCTGGCCGAAACCTTCGCCCGGGTCCGGACCGCCGGCGCCACCGGGTCGTTGACGGTGCGCGCCGACAGCGGCTTTTACTCCAAGGGTGTCGTCGACGCCTGCCGCCGGGCGGGGGTGGCGTTCTCGGTCACCGCCAAGATGTCCAAAGGCTTGCGCACTGTCATCGAGGCGATCGACGCCGACGCCTGGAAGCCGATCCCGTACTTCCTCGAAGACGGCGCCGATGTGGCCGAGACCACCTACCGGGCGTTCGGCAAGAAAAACGGGGTCACGGCCCGGCTGATCGTGCGCCGGGTACGTCCCACTCCCGGCTCGCAGCTGGCCTTGTTCGTCGACTGGTCCTATCATGCCTTCATCACCGACCGGGCCGGCGACACCGTCAGCCTCGAGGCCGACCATCGCCGTCACGCCGTGGTCGAAAACACCATCCGCGACCTCAAATACGGTGTCGGGCTCAACCATCTGCCCTCCGGGCGTTTCGGGGCGAACGCCGCCTGGCTCGGGTTGAATGTCATGGCCCACAACATGGCCCGCTGGACCTGCCGCCTCGGCGCCACCAACCCCGAAGACCCCGACCCCACCGTTCCCGCCGACACCCCCAACAGCCCCGACGATCAGGACCCCGAGGGCGCCGAGGGACTCGAGGGACTCGAGTTGTTGATCTTCACCGACACCCTCCGGCGCCGCTTCTTGGCCGTCCCCGGACGCCTCACCCGCTCGGCGCGCACCCACACACTGCACCTCCCGACCCGCTGGCCGTGGGCCGACACCTTCAACACCATGCTCGCCAACCTGCGCACCATCATCTTGGTCACCTGACCCCTCCGCCATCACGCGACGCGCCACACCCAGCCCGCGCCGCTGACGATCAGCCAACACCACCACCCAGGCCATCAAGGCCTGGATCGTCACGCCACCGCTGTGACCGCCCCCGTGGCTCTCACCCCCATTCCGGCCATCACCCCCCACCGGTCGCCGTTCACAGCCCTACAAGCCAACCGGTCATACAAATCGGTGGATCCGGGCTTAGCTTAGCGAGGTGGTGGATGCTCCCGGCCGGGCACCCATCAGGGTCCGGTTGCGGTAACCAAGTACGGCTGGTTTCGTCGCTCGTTCCGTGGGAGGCTGTCATTGGTGAAGTCGACTCGGTACCGGCGATCCCGGCTGCGTAGGAGGATCTGATGGCGACTGTCGTTCTCGAGCAGATCAGCAAGACCTACCCCAACGGCTTCGAGGCGGTGAAGCAGATCGACATGCAAGTCTCCGAGGGGGAGTTCATGGTGCTGGTC
>JALYVP010000372.1 GCA_030853185.1 Actinomycetota bacterium
CGATCTTCGCGAGCGGTTCGCGAAGTTCAACCTGGAGTTGCACCCGGACAAGACCCGCCTGATCGAGTTCGGCCGCTTCGCGGCATCGAACCGAAAAGAGCGGGGCCTCACAAAGCCGGAGACGTTCGATTTCTTGGGGTTCACACATCTTTGTGGGAAGACCAGGGACGGGCGCTTCTGGCTCCGGCGTGTCACCATCAAAAAGAGGGTGAGGGCGAAGTTGAAGCAGGTGAAAGCCGAGCTTCGGCGTCGTCGTAACTGGCCCATCCCCGAGCAGGGGCGGTGGCTGGCGAGCGTGTTGAGGGGACACTTCAACTACTACGCTGTGCCAGGCAACATCGACGCGGTCTCGGCTTTCCGTGACCAGGTGAGACGGCTCTGGCGGGAGACGCTTCGGCGCCGAAGCCAGCGCAGCCGGATGACCTGGGAGCGCTTCAGCCTTATCGGCGCTCGATGGCTGCCCCCTGCCCGCATCGTGCATCCCCACCCCAGCGTGCGCTTCGCCGCCAAGACCCAAGGCAGGAGCCCATTGCGGTAGTCCCGCACGATGGGATCTGTCCGGGGGGCCGCCCGCCAGGGCGGTCCCTACCGGGATTCCCGGAGGGGTTCGGCTAGACATCCCACGGCCTTGGTTGGGCCGATGCCGTGCAGGTATTCGGATCGGGGTTGGATCCGCACCGGGGGCAGGTGGGAGCTGGTGGTGAGTCCGATGCGGGCGGTCCAGTGGTCGATGCAGTAGCGGTACCTGCCCCACCCGTGCGGTCGGACGGTCAGGCCTGGGCGGAGCTGTCCTCGCCCGGAGAGGTAGAGGGCGTCGATGCCGGAGGCCAGCTCACTGAGCAGGCAGGGCTGGGTGCTGGTGGTGGCGGTCCGCATCGGTCACGGAGAGGTGGGGCGGGGCCGGTCAGTCGCCGTAGGGGTACGGAAGTTGTCGATGACCTTGTCCCGCCAGTAGGAGCGCAGGTCGAGGGTGAGCCACGGGAAGTCGGTCTCATCGGGATGCGCGCCATAGGCGTCTCGGAACTGGCGGACCTTGCGGAAGATCGTGGCCCGATGCCAGCCGGACTGTTCGAGTTGGCGGAACCCGCCGGCCAGGTGCCAGGCCAGCCAGAAGCCGAGGAGCTCGGCTTCTTCTCGGACTTGGGTGGCGACCTCGTCTCGGATGTCTTCGGGCCAGTACTCCAGGCGGGGCTGGGCGGCCTTGAACCTCCCTCTCTCTTGGGCCTGCTCGGCCAGGCCTTCGATCTCGTCGTCGAGGAACTCTTCCCACAGGGAGGCGGCGATGCCGTGCCCTTCGAGGGTAGCCATCTTCTGATCTCGGTAGTCTGGCGCCATAAGTCGCAGTCTCGCACCTTGAAGGTCGCCTGTCAACGACTTTAGTCGCATATCAGCGCCAGGCCCGCCGAGGGGCGGCGGTCCTTGTCCTCTGGCCTGGTTGTCAGGCCGGCAGCGGTGTGGGGTTCGAGAGGCCCCGTTCGACGGTGGGAAATGCGGCTGGAGAGGAGGGAGGGGGGTGGCGTGGACGGTGTCGGTGCCGGACGTCCTGGCGCTGAGGGCCGCAAGATCGTGGCTGAGGCGGCTGGGTCCTTCGGACAGATGGCACGATCGCCTCAGCTTCCAGGTCTCTCAGATCAACGTCGACAGTGGCTTACCGGCCCGGCAGAACTCGATGGGCTGGTTCTGGGTTTCGCCGGTCCGAGCCAGTCATGGATGCAGTTTGAGGGTGCTGTGTTACAGAGAACGCACACTATGCCGCGGACAGCTGTCAACGGCTTGAGGTCAGTTACCTCTTGGGCGGCGGCGGTCCGCTGGCGCTGCCCGGCGCCGCCGGAAGCACGCCCTCGATTGGCCATCAATCGCCCATGGCTCGATTACCAACGCCGGAACCGTCGATCTGCTCGCCTTCGGCATGGAGTCTGTCGTCGCGGTGGCCGCTCCAGAGTGGCCTGTTCTGTGCACCCCGGCAGCGCCCCTAGTGCTGGATATCGCGAGCAGCGCCAGGGGCGTGAAGGGCCTCGTGACGGTTGGCCACGGGCGTCGCCGTAACCGTAGCCAGCAGGTCCGGGCTGTCCCCTAGGAGGTTCCCACGCGACCAGCTCTTCGCCGACCTGGAGCGGGCGCGGTAGAGGGTGCAGGGCCGGGCCGTGAATGGCAGTATGGGCTTGTGGCGCTCACCCGGCTGGTGCATCAGGTCAGAGCGGTCGGTTTCGGAGAACGGACCTGCTATGCCGATGGGGTGCTGACGGTCTCGGCCGACGAGGCCCGGGACGTGCTGGCCGACGTTGCACTGGCCAGCGTGGAGCTCTCCTGGGTCTCGTCCGGCCAGAGCGCCCGCATCGTCAAGGTCCTCGACGCCGTCGAGCCACGGACCAAGGGGCCTGGCGGAGGTGGCATCTTTCCCGGCTTCGTTGGCCCGGCGCGCCCGCAGGGCCACGGCGAGACCCACGTCCTGCGCGGCGCCACCGTGGTCACGGCCGGGTTCCTGCCGCGGGCCCAAGAGGCGCTGGTCGACCTCACCGGGCCTGCGGCGGCGCTGTCGCCGCTGGGTGCGGCGCACAACCTGGTGGTCGAGTTCGCCCCCGCCCCTGGAGCTACCTGGGAACGGGTGGACGCCGCGCTCCGCCGGGGCGCGCTCCGCCTGGCGGCGGCACTGGCAGAGGCGTCCCTCGGCGCTGCCCCCGACGACGTCGAGGAGCTTCCCTCGCCCACAGCCGCGGCCAGGGGTGGCGACCTGCGCCGGGTCGGCGCCGTCACCAACCTGCAGACCCAGGGCTCGTTCAAGGACGTCTTCGTCTACGGGCGCAGCTTCGGTACCGGCCTGCCGACCCTGCTCGACCCCGGTGAGCTCGACGACGGCGCCGTGGTGAGCGGGCAGTTCGGCCACCCCGCCTTGAAGAACCCGACCTTCATGCACCAGAACCATCCGGTCGTGGGCGAGTTGCGCCGCCGGCACGGCCACGACGTGGAGTT
>JALYVP010000373.1 GCA_030853185.1 Actinomycetota bacterium
GGCCTGGAGGCCGGGGCGTATCAGGTGGGCGGGGCGGATGTTGTCACCTACGAGGAGATGATGAACCAGTATGCGGCGCTGACCGGCCGGCGCCGGGTGGTGATCAAGGTCCCCGTCCTCGCCCCCGGCCTGTCCGCCCGCGCCATCAGCCTGGCCACCGAGCACAGCTTCAGGGTCCCGGGCCTGCCTGCCCCGTGGCTCAGCGTTCTCGCCGGCCACTCCCTTCCCGTCGCCCTCCGCCTGGCGTCAGGGCTGTCGGTGGAGACGGTGGTCACGGACCGCCGGATGCAGGAGCTGGTGGATATCCAACCCATGACCTTTGACGCCGCTCTGCGCACCGCCCTCGGTCCTTGCCAACCGTCTGGTGCCGGATGCCGGTAGACGAAACCGTGCCGGAGGTCACCCTGGCCTATGACCATTTCGACGCCTCCTCCGAGGGCCTGCGTGAGGCCCTGACCTCGACCGGCAACGGGTACTTCTGCACCCGAGGCGCGGCCGAGTGGGAGGACGCCGGGACCGTCCACTACCCGGGCACCTACGCCCACGGCGGCTTCAACCGCGAGACCACCATCCTCGGCGGCCTCCCGGTGCTCAATGAGGACCTCGTCAACCTGCCCAACTGGCTGGTGCTGAAGCTGCGCATCGAGGGCGAGGACGCCATCCGGCTGGGCAACGTGGAGATCCTGTCCTACCGGCACGACTACGACATCCGGCTGGCCATGGTGCAGCGTGAGCTGCGTTTCCGGGACCGGGCCGGCCGGGAGACGACGCTGCGGAGCCGCCGCTTCGTGAGCATGGCCCACAGCCACCAGGCCGCCATCGAGTGGACCGTCACCCCGCAGGACTGGTCCGGCCGCGTCGAGATGGTGTCCGCCCTCGACGGTCGAGTGACCAACCAGATGGTCGACCGTTACAGCGAGCTCGAGGGCCGCCACCTCGATCCGGTCTCGCCCCGTACCTTCGGCCCGGAGACCATCGCCTTGAAAGTACGGACGAGGCAGTCCAACATCTACATCGCCGAGGCGGCCAGGACTCGGGTGTTCAGCGGCGACGGTCGGGCCGGCGTGGATCGCAGCCTGTACCAGATGGAGGACTACATCCATCAGGTCCTTGCCTTCGATGTCGAGGCGGGCAAGCCGGTACGCGTCGAGAAGCTGGTGTCGTTGTTCACCTCGCACGACAACGCCATCACCGAGACCCTCACAGCCGCCGGTCGCCACGTGCGGCGCTACCCCGACTTCGCCGAGGCGCTGGCCGAGCACCGGGCGGCGTGGACCGAGCTCTGGGACATCTGTGACGTGGAGCTGCCTCGCCACCCGAGGGTGGAGCTGCTGTTGCGCTTCCACACGGCTCACGTGCTCCAGGTCTGCTCCCGGCACACCGCCCGCCATGACGTCGGTGTCCCAGCCCGCGGGCTCAACGGCGAGGCCTACCGCGGGCACGTGTTCTGGGATGAGCTCTACGTGTACCCGTTCTTGAACTTTCGGCTGCCGGAGATCACCCGCGGGCTGCTGCTGTACCGCTACCGCCGCCTGAGCGAGGCGCGCGCCGCGGCACGGGAGGCCGGCTACCAGGGGGCCATGTTCCCGTGGCAGAGCGGTAGCGACGGCACCGAGGAGACCCAGGTCGTCCACCTCAACCCCTTGTCCGGACAGTGGGACCCGGACAACAGCCACAACCAGCGGCACGTCAACGCGGCGATCTTCTACAACGCATGGCAGTACTACCAGGCCACCGACGACCTGGAGTTTCTCCGCGACTACGGCGCCGAGCTCATGCTCGAGATCGCCCGCTTCTGGGCCTCCCTCGCCCAGTACAACCCGGATCGGGAGCGCTACGAGATCCTCGGCGTCATGGGACCCGACGAGTTCCACGAGCGCTACCCGGGCGTCGCCGCCGCCGGACTGCGCAACAATGCCTACACCAACGTCATGGTCGCCTGGATGGCAGAGACGGCCCCCCGGGTCCTCGATCTGCTGCCGGCGAGCCGCCGGGCCGCGTTGCGCTCCAGGATTGGTCTCACCGACGACGAGCTCCGCACCTGGAAGGACATGAGCCGGCGGATGTTCGTCCCGTTCCACGGCGACAACGTCATCAGCCAGTTCGAGGGTTACGCCGACCTGGAGGAGCTCGATTGGGAGCGCTACCGCGCCGAGCACCCCAACATCGGCCGACTCGACCGGATCCTCAAGGCGGAGGGCGACGACCCCGACCGCTATCAGCTGACCAAGCAGGCCGACACGGTCATGCTGTTCTTCCTCTTCCCTCCCGACGAGCTCCGCCGGTTGTTCGAGCACCTGGGGTACGCCCACGACGATGGCATGGCGCAGCGGACCGTCGACTACTACGACCGCCGCACCTCGCACGGTTCGACCCTGAGCCTGGTCGCTCACGCCGGCGTGCTGGCGGCCCTGGACCCGGAAAGCTCATGGGAGCGGTTCATCGTGGCCCTGGAGAGCGACGTGGGCGACGTCCAGGGCGGCACCACCAAGGAGGGCATCCACATGGGTGTCATGTCGGGCACCCTGGACCTCCTCCAGCGTCACTACCTGGGCTGCACCGTCCGCGACGGCGTGCTGCACTTCGAGCCGCGCCTCATCGACCGGCTCGACGGTCTGGGGTTCTCGATGCAGTTCCGCAGGACCACGCTCCGGATATCGGTGAACGGCAACGAGCTGAGGGTCCTCGCCCGGACCGAGGGCTTCCGGTCCCCCGTGCGGATCGCGGTCGACAACCAGATCCGGGAGCTGGGGGCGGGCGACGACTGGGCGTTCACCCTCTCGCCCTCCTCCGGCCCGCCGCTCCCATAGGGCACACTCTTGGCGGAGAGTGCGACGATCCGAACAGAGATCCGCCCAACTGAGATCGAGAGAGCGGCAATGCCCACAGAAGGATTCGCCGGAGGCATCTTCGACGTCGACGGGGTCCTGGTCGACTCGCCCCACGAGCGGGCCTGGCGAGACT
>JALYVP010000374.1 GCA_030853185.1 Actinomycetota bacterium
GTGCGACGCTGGGGCACCGCCGTGGCGGGTAGTTCAATCGGCAGAACGCCTGACTTTGGATCAGGAGGTTGCAGGTTCGAGCCCTGCCCCGCCAGCCACAAACGCCCAGCTCAGAGCGCTATATCCGTCGCTATCGCACCTCTACGGTAGGCTGCGCTCAGCAAAACCCAACAGAAAACCCAACAATCGGTCGGGTAGGGTGGGGAGACCAACGGTGGCTGGGAGCTTGCGGCAGATTGCTACGAAGGGGAACACCTGGGAGCTGAGGGTGTACCTCGGCCGTGACGCCGAGGGGCGGGTCCGGCATCGTCACGTCCGGTTCCGCGGCTCCCGGCGGGGCGCGGAGCAAGAGCTTGCCCGCCTGGTCGCCGCCCAGGACGCCAAACCAGCACCCATTCGAGAGGAGCAGGTGCGCTGGGGGCCGGCGACGACGGTCAACGACGCCATCTCCGCGTGGCGGGACAACGGCTGGGATGATCTGTCGCCCAAGACGGTCCGCCACTACGAGAGCGTGTGGAAGGTCCACATCGAGCCGACGATCGGCCGGCGACGCATCGCCGGACTCGGTCCCTACGACGTCGAGCGCTACTACCGCTCGCTCAAGGCGGCGGGGTTGTCGGCGGCGTCGGTGCGCCAGGTGAAGGCCGTGTTGCACCGGTCGTTCCGGCTGGCGCGCAAATGGAGCGGGGGGACGCTTCCCAACCCGGCGGCCGACGCCGACCTGCCGACGTGGGGCCTCGATGAGCGCCGCCCCGAGGTACGGGCACCCGAGGCCGAGGAGGTCCGTCGCCTCCTGGCTACCGCAGCCGAGCACGAGGATCCTCGCTTCGCTTGCTTTCTAAGGGTCCTGGCGGCCACGGGGATGCGACGGGGCGAGGCCTGCGCTCTGCGCTGGTCGGATCTTGACCTTGACCTCGGCATGGTGAGGGTCGACGAGAGCGTGATCTCAGCCCCGGGTGGCGCCGTGGTCAAGGGTCCCAAGACCAGAGCCAGCATCCGCCGCTTGGCGCTCGATGCCATCACTGCCGATGCCCTGGGGACGCTTCGGACCGTCCAGGACCGCTTGGCAGTGAGCTGCGGTGTCGGCGTCGATGAGGACTCCTTCGTGTTCTCCTTCGTGGCCGGCGGCGCCGTGGCGCCTCACCCTGACGCCATGACCCACGCATTCGGCCGCTTTCGGACCCGGGCGGGGGTCGCAACAGACATTCACCTTCACTCGCTCCCGACATTTCGCCGCCACCGCGTTGGATCCCGTGATCTCCGAAGCCCAGAAGCAAGCCCGGCTGGGCTGGTCCACGGTGCAGATGGCCCGCCACTACACCGATGGCTTGGCGGCCGAGGACCGCCGGGCAGCCGAGCACATGGGTCGCCTCCTGGCCGGTTCGGCCGATTCGGCCGAGCCCCCAATAGCTGGCTGAAGGTCTGGGTCACCTTCTTCGACCACTGGAGGTAGGCCAGCGATCAGCCGGTCGACCGCAGCGCGGGGGATGCGACGACGCCCCCCGATGACGAACACCGGAAATGGCAACGTCCCCGCTTTCACCGCCCGGTAGAGGGTTGAGCGGGTCTCGCCGAGAAGAATCGCCGTCTCCTCGATGCTGAGCAGCGGCTTGCTAGATCGGCTCTCACGCCTTCCGCTCATGGGTCTCCATCCCTTGTCGTGCCCGACGAGCCGTCCGCTTGACGTTCTCGTTCCGCCGCTTGTTCAGCCATGTGTCCAGCAAACCGCGAGACACCGCCGGCGCATAGATGGCAGGGGTTAACAGGGGTTGACGCAACCCCGGAGTGTCAGCCTCTCAGACACGGCCGACCAGGAGCCCCGTAACGACAGATCGTGGCCCTCTGGCCAACTCCCCTGCTTCGGCCTGCCCTCGTCGCCCTGAGGCTGGCAGGCCTCGCCTGTCGTTTGCTGTTGGGCAGAAGCGCACTGAGCGAGGGAGGGAGTTGTGGACTGGAGCCGGGCGTCGACCCTCACTGGCTACGCCGTCACGTCGTCAACGAAGGCGAGCTGGGTGCCCCGTTGCTGGCTTCGATCGAGCGCCTGGCGTTGGAACCGGCATCTTCGTGACAGGGCCGCTCATCTTCTGGCAACGGCGCCTGCAGCAGCGTCCGACCCGGATCCTGAACCACTTCGGCCATTCACAATGCATACGGAAATACAGCCTAAGGGTCCGTGTCTTTGTTAGGCGCGCGATGTAGTCTTTTGGGATGGAGCTGAGCGAGGAGGGCCTGACACGGTTCTTCTCGCTGACGTCACCGTTCCTCGATGAGCGCCAGCGTCGGCTGGTGGCCGCGTCGGTCGTTGCGGTTCTGGGCCGGGGTGGCCAAACTCGGGTGGCCGACGCGGCGGGCGTGAGTCGCAACACGTTGATTGACGGGGCCAAGGACCTGGCGGCAGGTCCTGTGCTCGGCGAACGGGTACGCCGGCCTGGGGCTGGTCCCAAACGCCGGATCGATGAGGACCCGCAGCTGTTGGCAAGCCTGGAAGCTCTTGTCGACCCCGACAGTCGCGGGGACCCGATGAGCCCGCTTCGCTGGACGCTCAAGTCAACCCGGGTGCTGGCCAAAGAGCTGACACGGCTCGGCCACCGCGTCGGGGAGCATTTGGTGGGCGAACTGTTGCATGGCCTCGGCTACAGCCTGCAAGCCAATGCCAAGGTCACCGAGGGAAAACAGCATCCCGACCGCGACGGCCAGTTCCGCTACATCAACGACCAGGCCGCCGAGCACCTCGGCGCCGGCCAGCCGGTGATCAGCATCGACTGCAAGAAAAAAGAGAACGTCGGCGACTACAAAAACGGGGGCGTCGAGTGGGAACCGGCCGGACATCCCACCCGCGTCGACGTCCATGACTTCCCCGGCGACCTCGGCAAGGCAATCCCGTACGGGGTGTTGGACATCGAGGCGAACGAGGGGTGGGTCAACGTCGGCGACGACCACGACACCCCAGCGTTCGCGGTGGCC
>JALYVP010000375.1 GCA_030853185.1 Actinomycetota bacterium
CACACGGCAGGCATCGGCGGGTTGGCGTGTCCGAGCCCCAACCTGTGCGTAGCAGGAGATGGGGTGGGCGACATCCTGCGGTCGTTCCAGCCGACGGGCGGTAGCGGAACGTGGCACATCGTGCATCATGACACCGGCACGTTCATCGCCAGCGTGAGCTGCCTGTCTTCGTCATCCTGTGTGGCCAGTGACAGCGCTGGGCGAGTGCTGGGCTCCAGCAACGTTGGAGCCACCACGCCCGGTTGGGCGAAGGTCAATGTCGACCCCGGAAACGTCGTCTGGGACCTGGTGTGCCCATCGATCCATCTCTGTGTCGCCGGCGACATCGACGGCCGGGTCTTTAACGCGGTCACGACAGCCTGAGGGCTCAGCGCCACGGCCAGGTCGGCGCTCCCGGCGGCCTCGACAATCCACGCCCGGTGGTGGCCGGCCCGGCCGATGTGATGGCGAAGGCCGAAGCGATGGACGGCCCGGCGCCGGGATGCCGGTTGCCTAAGGCCACCACCCACCGTGAAGGTGTTAGGTTCGTCACCACACAGGGTGAGGGAAGCTGAGAGCCCCCGGCGATCGTTGGTCGTGGAACCGGGGAGGAGCGAATCACGAACCCCACCTCGCCTGTCCGACCCTTGAGGAGGGGGACAGGTGGCATGCAGAAAAACATGGACCGCCGACGGCGGCCCGAAGATCCGTCGCCTGGCCGCCCATGCCGCCCCCGGCTTTGCCCACTACTGCCGGCCTGGACCGAGCCCCATCGTCCTGGGTCCCTCCGCCGCCTACACCTGTTTTCCCGGAACCGGCTACTCCTGCCCCGACGGGACCGCGGAGATCGTCATCGCCAACCCGAGGTGCTCAGCCTCCTATGAGAACGAGGCGTCCAACTCCTACTGGGACTTCTCCCAGGCTGGCGTTGTCAGGCCGGGGACGGTGCAGAACGGCCGCACCTGGGATCCTTTCGGCGCCTGCCCCTGATCAGGGCTCGACAGCCGTCGCCGGGGGAACGCCTGGCCCGTGGAGTCGACGAGGCCTCACCGGTCGGTTCGTTCACCACATGGGAGGATGGCCACGTGCCGTCGGCAAAGTCCTCACAGGGTCGGGTTGTGCTCGTGACCGGCGCCAGTCGTCGCATCGCCATTGGTGCGGGGGTGGTCCGGCGCATGGTGACAGACGGCGCGGCAGTGTTGATGCACTCGTGGCCTGCACACGACGCCGAGCAGCCGTGGGGGGCTGACCCCGGCGGGCCCGAAGCCCTGGTTGACGAAGTGCGCAGCCAGGGGGGAACGATCGACCATGTCACAGCGGACTTCGCCGATCCTGACGCCCCCGCTCGTGTTGTCGACACCGCCAGACGTGCGTTCGGTCACCTCGACGTTGTCGTGGCCAACCACGCTCGCAGCAGCAGCCAGGCGCTCGACGAGCTGACCGCCCAGGAGATCGACCTCACCCATGCGGTCAACGTCCGGGCCACCCTGCTTCTGGTGAAGGCTTTCGCCGCTCAACACGACGGCCGGACCGGCGGCCGAGTCGTCCTCTTCACCTCCGGGCAGTACCACGGGGGGATGCCCACCGAGCTTCCCTACGTTGCATCGAAGGGGGCCCTGCACCAGCTCACCGCCAGCCTCGCCGCCCACCTCATGGCCCGGGGCATCACCGTCAACTGCATCGACCCCGGCCCGAACGACACCGGATACGCAGACGCCGAGACCCGGGCGGCCGTCACCGCTCGTAACCCAGGTGGACGCTGGAGCAGTCCCGCCGATACTGCCCGCCTCGTCGCCTGGCTTGTCAGCGATGACGCTGAATGGATCACCGGCCAGGTCATCGCCTCCGACGGTGGCTGGTCCACCGTCACCTGACATCGTTCCACGGCCGCAAACCGCCAATCGAGACTGGAAGCTGCGGGTTTACGGT
This sequence comes from Actinomycetota bacterium, assembly GCA_030853185.1. GTDB lineage: Bacteria > Actinomycetota > Acidimicrobiia > Acidimicrobiales > Palsa-688 > JALZAH01. The sequence continues at coordinate 1,909 of JALYVP010000375.1, forward strand.
CGAGGTGTGAGCGGCGGGAAGTTGATGTGGAGTCCTCCGGGCGGGACGGTCGTCGTTGGCGCCGGCGGCCCGGTCAGCCTCGATGACCGTTCAACCCAGTCGATGACATATTCAACGTCGGCCACTCCGAGCGGCGTCAGGTGGGAGCCGTCGGTACCGGCCACCGACAGGCTGGTGGAACGACGCGACTGTTCCGGCCCGAACTCCTCGACCCCGACGACGATCTGGGAACCGTCGGGAGAGTAGTAGGCGCCGTCGTAGGCGGTCGTGGGAGAACGGCGAACCACCACCTTTGCCGTCCCACCGCCCGCCGGGACGGCTTCGATCTCCGAGACCCCCGGTCGACCGCCATTGGAGGTGACCAAGATGGTGTGTCCGTCGGGCGACCACGACAGGCTGCCCGCTGAAGAGCTGAGATGTTTGGCCTGGCCACCCGACGCCGAGATGGTCTCGAGCTGCGGCGGCGACGAGGTGGTCTGGTAGGCCAATGTGGCCCCGTCGGGGTTCCAGGCAACGTCACCGGACACGTCGGCGGCCACCCGGTGAGGGTGGCCGCCCCCGGCGTCGAGAACCCACAGCCCTGCGGGTGTGGCCCCGGGCGCCGGTGAGTCGCTGTAGGGGACGACCCCCTTGACCGTGATCGCCAGCTGGGTTCCCGCCCGGTTCCAGGCCGGCAGCCCCTGAGGTTCGCCGACGAACTCCCACACCACGTGCATGCCGGTCCCGTCGCTCGATGATTCCCAGACTCTGCCCAAGTTGGAGCCACGACCCCCGAGCACAGAGGCGTAGGCGGCGCGTGTCCCGTCCGGTGACAACGCGAACCCGCGCTGCGGGAGCTTGACGACATGCGGGTACGAGCCGTCACCGCCGACCACACACGTGTAGACGCCGGCACACGCATAGGCAATCTCGCCTGGGCCCCTGCCGGACGCCACTGCTTGGCTCCGCCCGCTGCCACACGCAGCCAGGAAGCCAGCGACCACGACGGTCGCCACTGCCGACCTTCCAACGCGCATCGATCCTCCTTCCGTACGCCGATGTCACT
>JALYVP010000376.1 GCA_030853185.1 Actinomycetota bacterium
GCCACGGCCGTGGCCGTGGCCGCCGGCATCGCCCGCTGACCCGGCGGTGCTGACCCCGCGTCTCGGGGCGCGGTGAACGGGCCGAGGGCGGCGTGCTGCGCCTGATCCCCGGCCCGTCCTAGACCTGCCCGATCAGAGAACTCGGACGTTGGCCGCCTGAAGCCCCTTGGGGCCCTGGTTGGTGTCGAACTCGACCTTCTGTCCTTCGTCGAGGTTGCGGTACCCCGTGCCGGAGATGGCGCTGAAGTGTACGAACACATCAGGGCCGCCGGCGTCCTGGGTGATGAAACCGAAACCTTTGTCACCGTTGAACCACTTCACGGTGCCAGTTGCCATAGCGATCCCCTCCTTTCCTGGCCAGACTCGACCTGTGGATCACCAGGTCGTGGCCGTGGTCCCGGTGGGGACCGGAGGGATCTCCATGCATACTGATGTTGCGCCCTCAAGGAGCCTTAATGTAGCGCGCCGCTGCCCGGCCGGGAACATTCAACGGTTTTCGCCCTTTCTCCCCGGCCTCGTGGCTCTGGCGGGAAGAGGCCCACCGCTACGCTCGACGGGGATGTGTGCCGCTGTCCATCGCTCGGGTCGGGCCGGTCGCAGCCTGGCGCCGTGGGCCAGGACGGCGCTGCAGGCCGCTGCCGTGGCCGTGTTCGTCCAGGCCCCGACGAGCGCCGAGCTCTACAAGTATGTCCCCAATCACCAGCCGCGCCTGCTGTCGATCCTGACCATCGTCGTCACCTTCGCCGGGGCGCTGGCGCTGTTCACCAGCCTGGAGCGCTTCGAGGGCTGGAGACGCGTCGCCGGGTCGAGGACCGTCACGGTCATCCTGCTCGCCGCCGTCACCGCCGTCAGCCCCTTCGCCTTCGAGGTGTGGGCCCACCACCTGCCGAGGGGCACCTCGGCATCGGAGGTGGTCCAAGCCATGACCCTGCCCGTCCACGCCCTCCTCCACGGCCGCCAGCTCTACGACGTCACGCTGACGGCGGGGGTCGCTGCCAGTCCCGGCCCGGGTTGGATCATCCTCAACGCCCCGTTCACCCTGGTCCACGCCTCGTGGCTGCTGATCCCGTTCTGGCTGACCGCGACCGCCGTCGTCACCAGGATTGCCTACGGGCGCGGCCTGGAGGTCAACGCCGCCCTGGTGCTGCTGTTCGTGTCCCCCCACTTCGTCCGCATGCTGGCCGAGGGCCAGGACCTGCTCATCGTCCCCTGCGCCCTCATCGTGACGGTGGTGACCACCAGCCGGTGGGTGCGCTCCGTGCCTACGGCCGTGATCCTCGGAGTCTTCGCCGGCGTGGTGGCCACCTCCCGGCTCATCTACATCGCCTTCCCTGTCGTGCTCGCCATGATCGCCTGGCGTCGTTCCCGTCGTGAGGCCGTCGCCGTCGGCATGGTCGGGTTCGGCGTCGCCGCCGTGGCCAACGTGGTGGCCGCCATCGGCATCCATCCGTACCCGCCGGCCCATCTCTTCGGCCGGGCCGGCATCAGGGAGCCGGCGGTCAACATCGCCGTCGGTGCGGCGGTGACGACCGTGGTAGTGGTCGGGCTGATCGTTCGCTACGTCCGGCGCGACGACGGGAGTTGGCTGTACTGGCTGGCCGGCGCCTGGGCCGTCGCCCACGGCTTCATCGGTCTGGGCGAGCTGGCCGGCGTCCACTGGTCCTTCAAGTACTGGGAAGGCGCCAACTACGCCTTCGTCGGTGCCGTCCCCATGGTGGCCGGGATCATGCTGTGGCGAGCCCGGTCCGCCCCGGTCCCGGCCCGGCCGTACGAACCGGTGGTGACCGACCGGGTCTGAGAGCGCCAGGGGCGCCGGCGCTACAGCTCGAACTGGACCCGGGCGATCTGGTCGGCCATCGGCCCGAGGCGGGCCCGCAGGCGGTTGTGCTCGTCGTCGGCGTCGTAGGCCCGGTAGGCGTCGGCGTCGACGAAGTCGGCGACGATGGCGAACGACCAGTTGCCGGTGTCCCGCAGCTCGGCGTCGGGTCCAAGGGTGTAGGAGACCGTCCCCGGGCAGTCGAGCGCCTCGAAGCGGGTCATCAGCTCGGCGACCTCAGCCCGGTCGTGGTCGGCCTTGAGCTGGACCATGACGACATTTCGAATCATCGGCCGAAGCTACCGGGCTGGTTCGCCTGCCGTCTGCCGGGTCGCGCTTGGATGCCGGGCCGCTCCGGCCGGGTCGCCGCCGCCTGGGTGGTCGAGCCCACCCAGGCGCCCCTCTGGCGCCGTTGATCCTTCCCGGCCCACGCCGCGCGGTGTACCGTTCGTCCATCGTCGTGACCTACGGTCAAGCCGGCGCGCCACCGGGGGACCGACAAACCTACCCATGGTGCACAATTTGGACTAGACCTGTGGCTAAACCGTGCACCGAAAGGCGTCGGATAGATGGGGGAAGGCACACATGGATCGTGACGAGGTAGTCCGGCGGATCCAGTCGTCGGACGTAGTCCAGCGACTCACGTCCGCGGACGTGGTCCAACGACTCGCGTCCGGGGACGCCCTGCAACGGCTCACGTCCGGGGACGCCCTGCAACGACTCACGTCCGCGGACGTGGTCCAACGGCTCACGTCCGGGGACGTGGTCCAACGACTCGCGTCCGGGGACGCCCTACAACGGCTCACGGCTGCGGCGGCGGCCAGGCAACGACCGAGGTCGAGGCCCAATCCGGCCCTCAAGACCCTGGGCGACACCGCCTCCGAGCTCACCCGGTTAGCCCGAGAAGCCTGGAGACGGACGATGGACGATGCCTTTCAGGCGGCCTTGGCGCGCAACGGGTACGACGACCGCAAGAGCGCCGAGCTCGACTCCGCCGTGCGCCGGCTGGAAGAGCAGCAGCGCCAGACGCTGGCGTTGCTGCTCGAGTTGCGTACGGGGGCGACTCCCATGCCGCCGGCCCCCAGCCCCCCGGAGCTGGCGGCGCCCGGCCCGGCCGGCATGGCCGCCGAGG
>JALYVP010000377.1 GCA_030853185.1 Actinomycetota bacterium
TATGCCGGCAAGCAGGGCTCCCGCGGCCATCGACGCCTCCGCCGCCGCATTGTTGAAGATACGGCCCAGCACCAAGGCAACAACCACACCGAATGCCACCCGGACTCCGGCGAGGGGAGAGAATCCGCTCCAGTCCACCGTGACCATCTGGCCCAGAGCCCGCCGCAACCCGTCCCGCAGGTCCGCGGCCGGACGGGAGCGATGCCGACGCCTGACGGCCGGCCCGGACCGGAGGGTCGGCCGCCGACGCGAGGACGCATGGCCCCGATGTTCGGTTGCTCTGGGCGTCCCGTCAAGCGCCTCTCGTCGGGCCCAGCCCGGATCGGCCGTGGCGGTGCCGGTCGAATGTCGGCCGCCGGTCGGTCGCCGGAGCCGGTCCGGCGCCTACCTCACCGGAGGCCCGGCCACCGTGTCGTCGAGTGACCCGCGGCCGGGGGATGATCCGGGCCGGTTCCGGCGTTGCAGCGTGGGAAAGCAATCGTGGAGGTCGTAGTGAAGGTAGAGATCTGGTCGGACATCGTCTGCCCGTGGTGTTACATCGGCAAGCGCCGCGTTGAGGCTGCGCTGGCGGCCTTCCCCCACCGAGACAGCGTCGAGGTCGTCTGGCGCAGCTTCGAGCTCGATCCGTATGCGCCTCGCGCTCATGACGGCGACCCGGCCGACCGTCTGGCGGCCAAATACGGAATGTCCCGGCATGATGCCATAACGGCCCAGCACGCCATGGCGGCGGTGGCAGCCGACGAAGGGCTCGACTTCCACCTGACCACCGCCCGATCGGGTAGCTCGTTCGACGCCCATCGGCTCGTCCACCTCGCCGCGCAAGAGGGTCGGCAGGACCACATGAAGGAGCGCCTCTTCGCCGCCTACCTGGTGGATGAGCAGCCCATCGGCGATCCGGGCACCCTCCTCGACCTGGCGGAGGAGGTCGGTGTCGACCGCGAGCGGGCGGAGGCCGTCTTGGCCGGTGACGCCTACGGCGATGCTGTGCGGGCCGACGAGGCGGAGGCCATGGAGTTCGGTATCAGCGCGGTGCCCTACTTCGTCATCGATCGAACCTTCGGCGTGTCGGGCGCCCAGCCGGTCGAGACCCTCGAGGCGGCCCTCAACCAAGCCTGGGAGAAGTCTCAGCTGATCGTGCTCCCGTCGGGCGAGGCGGGGGGCGCCTGCAACGGTGACAACTGCGTCGTCTGAGCCGCAGCCGAATGACAGATCTTCTTGTACGGGACGGTGGCGGTCGTTGCCCGCCGGCGGGACCGGCTCGGACGAATCCCATCAAAGGTGGAACTGCAGAGGTCATCGAGGCGGACGTGACCAACCGGACCTCGGCGGGGGAGGCGGTCGCCAATGTCGTGCGAGCCCTCGGCTGCCTCGATGCGATGGTCAACACCGCCGGGGTGATGCTCCCGGGACCGGTCCAGCCGTCATGGCCCGGCGATGATTATTGACCAGTCCGGCGGTCAGCAACAGCAGGAGAAGATGCGAAGCATTGACCACGCCCTGGAGGAACGCCTTGCCCCGAATCACGCCCAATCTCTGGTTCGACACCCAGAGCAAGGAAGCCGCCGAGTTCTACGTCTCGGTGTTCCCGAACTCGGAGATCAGGAGTATCTCCTACTACGGCGAAGCTGGTCGGCGCCCCGCCGGTGACGTGATGACCGTTGCATTCGTCCTCGACGGCCAGGAGTACACCGCGATCAACGGCGGCCCCCAGTTCACCTTCGACGAGGCGATCTCCCTTCTGATCAACTGCGCCGACCAGGAAGAGGTCGACTACTACTGGAACAACCTCTCCGAGGGTGGCGAGGAGAGCCAATGCGGATGGCTGAAGGACAGGTACGGTCTGTCCTGGCAGGTCATACCAGCCGGGTTGGGCGACCTCATGGGCGACCCCGACGAGGGGCGCGCCCAACGAGCCATGAAGGCCATGCTCGGCATGAAGAAGATCGATCTGGCTGCAACGCGCGCCGCCGCCGACAAGGACTAGCCCGGCGGCGTCGTGACGCTTGTGCTGGGCTCGGCAGGGCGGCTGAAGCGGAGTACGAGCTTCTGGTGGCGGTAATAGTCGAGCCAGGCGAGGAGCCGCCCCTCGCCGTGATGCCCGTGGCCGGCGGTGGGCACGAAGCGAATTGCGAGCCGGGCGGCCGCAACCTGGAAACCCGCTGCTGTGAACACGGCGATCACCTCGTCGATGTCGTCGTCCTCAGGGCGTAAGCCTGGGCTGTGATTCCATCCCAACCCTTGGCCCGGAGCGAGGTCGTTCGCCTCCCGAGCGAGGGAGCCCTCAGCAGTTCGATCGAGGGAGTCAGAAATACCGACTGCCAACGCCGCCCCACGTATTTACGGGCTGAACGGCTGCGGGCTGGCGCTGACCAAGTCGGACACTGCTCCGGATCGACGTGGATGCCTGGGCGTCGACGAGGACGGTCGCTTGGGGTGCCACCACCAAGACGCCTATCGTCAACGCGAGGGGACCTGGTTGTGTTGTCTGAACCCTGAAGGATCGGTGAGCGGGGCGCGGCGCGAAACTCATTCGGGAATCTCGAAGCCTCGGAGCATCGCAAGAAGAACGACCTGAACGTCGGTCGTGCTTGTCGATTGTTCGACGGCGGCCGTGGCCAGCTGGGTGATCGCCGCTGAGATGACTCGGGCAGCGAGTTGGCGATCGACGGGAACGAACCGGCCGTCGCGTTGGGCATTGTCGATCAGATCCCGGAGTGCTCGTAACCACAACCGGTCCTCAATCCGTTGCGACTCGACGTCTCCGAGGACGCTGGGTCCATCGAGGAGCACAATCCGCGCCATGCTTGGCGTGCACTCCTCGAGATAGGCGTGGCAGGCGTCGCGTAGCCGGTCGACGGCCGGTCCGCTACTTGATCGTCGAGCCACGGCTATCACCAGACGGCGCTGGACCGCCATGAACACCTCAGAGAAGAGCGCCTTCTTGT
>JALYVP010000378.1 GCA_030853185.1 Actinomycetota bacterium
GAACGGCGAACCCTGCGCCGCCGAGTCAAAGCGGGGCAGGCGGCAGTCGAGGCCTTCATCAACGCCAACCTCCGCTTGGTGGTCTCCATAGCCAAGAAGTACCAGTCGGCCGACATGCCCCTGCTGGACCTGGTCCAAGAGGGCAACCTCGGGCTCATTCACGCCGTGGACAAGTTCGACTGGCGCAAAGGTTTCAAGTTCTCCACGTACGCCACGTGGTGGATCCGCCAAGCTATCGGCCGGGGCATCGACAACACGTCGAGGACCATTCGTTTGCCGGTCCACGCCGGCGACCAGATTCGACGCCTTCTGCGGGTCCGGGGCCAGATGGAGGGCGAACTGGGTCGCACGCCGTCACCGGCGGAGTTGGCCACCGTCATGGCCATGCCCGAGGAGCAGGTAAGCCAGCTGTTGCAATACGGCGTCGATCCGGTCAGTCTCGAGACCCCCATCGGCAATGAGGGAGACACGGAGCTGGCCGACGTTGTCGCCGACTCGACGGCTCCGACCCCCTATGACCTGGTGGCCGAGGCCATGATGGGCCGGGAGGTAGCGAAGCTTCTGGCTCCCCTCGACGAGCGCGAGCGTGAGATCCTCCGCCTTCGCTACGGGCTGGACCGGGGCGAACCTCGAACCCTCGAGGAGGTGGGTTCCGTGCTCGGCCTCACCCGGGAACGCATCCGCCAGATCGAGCGGACCGCCCTGTCCAAATTGCGCCACCCGTCCTCCGACACAGGCGCTCACGACCTCCTGGCCAGCTGACACGCCGTTTGGGGCTGTGCCCCGAGTAGCGAGACGATACTTGTAGCCGTGGCCTGGCTTCTTGTCTGGCCTGAGCCATCTCAGCTGGTGCCTGTCGATGTCGATCATGACCGCAGCGAGAAGCCAGTTGCTGCCAACTGACGGCTGGTATCCGCAGGTGTTGTCCAGTGCACGAACAGGACTCGACCCGGACCGCGCACGGTGTTGAACGAACCCCCAGTCTCCATGGTTTTGCCAGTCCTGGCGGGTCTGCCACCACATGACCCAATCTCGGGGGTAGTCCGACGCTCGCGGGAGCCAACGGGCGGCGGCCCGTAGGTTCGCTCAGTCGGCCGGCCCTCCGGCGGGTGGTCACCGTCGGAGGGCATCGGGGTAGACGGGAGGTCCCGCTGGCGACGAGGGCCAGCGACGCCTGCTCGCCGGGGTCAACTCAGCGTCCGACAGAAGAGACGCTGGGGCCAGTTGTCCTGTGGTGTACACCTGGGTGTTGGTCGACGAGGAGTGGGAGCTGATGAAGCGTACCGACATGAGCGGCAAGACATTCTGGCGACTCCCGACGGCCGAGGCGCGAGCCGCCCAGTAGCGAGCGACCCGGCCTCGGGGGCCGAAACGGATCAGGCGAGGTCGAAGCGGTCCAGGTTCATGACCTTGTCCCAAGCAGCGACGAAGTCCGTCACGAACTTGTGCTTCGCGTCATCGCTAGCGTAGACCTCGGCGATCGCCCGCAGCTCGGAGTTGGAGCCGAAGACGAGGTCGACTCGACTCCCGGTCCATTTCGCCTCGGCGGTGGTGGCGTCACGGGCCTCGAAGGCATCTTGGTCCTCAGACGTGGCCTTCCACTTCGTGCCCGGGTCGAGGAGGTTTACGAAGAAGTCGTTTGTCAGTGTTCCTGGCGTCGAGGTGAGGACGCCCAGCCGGGACTGTCCCGTGTTGGCCCCCAGGACGCGCAGGCCGCCGACGAGGACGGTCATCTCCGGTGCGCTGAGGGTCAGCAGGTTGGCCCGGTCCAGGAGAAGGTACTCCGCCGTCAGCCGGTGGCCCTTGCCCATGTAGTTGCGGAAGCCGTCCGCAGTGGGCTCCAGAGGGACGAAGGACTCGATGTCGGTCTGCTCCTGTGAGGCGTCCGTGCGACCCGGGCTGAAAGGCACCGTAACCTCTCCGTCCTTAGCCGCCTTTTCGACACCAGCGCATCCGGCGAGCACGATCAGATCAGCCAGCGAGATGCGGGTCCCGCCGGTCTGCGCCTCGTTGAACGCGGCTCGGATCTCCGCCAGAGTCCGCAGAACGCCGGCCAGCTGGTCCGGGTCGTTGACCTCCCAGCCACTCTGTGGCTCAAGGCGGATGCGAGCGCCGTTCGCGCCGCCGCGCTTGTCGCTGCCACGAAAGGTCGAGGCCGACGCCCACGCCGTCGACACCAGCTGCGACGTCGTAAGCCCGGAGCTGAGGACCTGTTCTTTCAGCTTGGCGATGTCCTCCGCGCCTACCAGCTCATGGTCCACGGCCGGCACCGGGTCCTGCCAGATGAGCGTCTCCTGTGGCACGAGCGGGCCGAGGTAACGCTGGATCGGACCCATGTCGCGGTGCGTCAGCTTGAACCACGCACGAGCGAAGGCGTCAGCGAGCTGATCGGGGTTGGCAAGGAAGCGCCGTGAGATCTCCTCGTAGGCCGGGTCGGCCCGGAGCGCAAGGTCGGTCGTCAGCATCACCGGCGGGTGGGTTGCCGACGGGTCGTGGGCGTCTGGCACGGCGTCCGACGCCGCCCCGCCCTTCGGCGCCCACTGCTTCGCCCCGGCGGGGCTCTCCACGAGCTCCCATTCGTAGCCGAACAACGTCTCGAAAAAGCTGTTGTCCCACGAGACTGGGGTTGGCGTCCACGTACCCTCGAGGCCGCTGGTGATCGTATCACCGCCCTTGCCCGTGCCGAAGGTGTTCCGCCAACCCAGGCCCTGCTCCTCGAGGGGGGCGCCCTCGGGCTCGGGGCCGACGTAGCGGTCGGGGTCGGCCGCCCCATGGGTCTTTCCAAACGTGTGGCCGCCGGCGATCAGGGCGACGGTCTCCTCATCGTTCATCGCCATGCGTTCGAATGTCTCTCGGATGTCGCGGGCCGAAGCGAGCGGGTCCGGGGTGCCATTCGGGCCCTCGGGGTTCACGTAGATGAGGCCCATCTGCACGGCGGCCA
>JALYVP010000009.1 GCA_030853185.1 Actinomycetota bacterium
CGGTCGGGTTGGTCACCGTCAACGTCCCGAACACCGTCGCCGCCCCGGTCCCGGTCACATGCAGCTGGCGCGACTGGCCGGCGCCCAGAGACGGCCCGGTGGTGCGGGTGTCGAGGAGGCGGACGGCGTTGTGGGAGGTGACCGCAGAGGTCTCGACGGTCTGATCCCAGATGACGTCGGTGGGCGTGTTGGTGTAGAAGCAGACGTCACCATTGGCGTCAGGCTGGACCGCGACCAGGTCGGCGACGGTCCGGCCCGCGCTGTAGTTGACGTTCGACGCCGTCGGCCTCCCCTGCGTGCAGGGGTAGGCGGAGACAAACCCGGGCCCGGTCGGGTTGGTCACCGTCAACGTCCCGAACACCGTCGCCGCCCCAGTCCCAGTGGAGTGCACCTTGAACGTGACCCCGGAGCCGACATCGTTGTTGGCCAGGGCCACCAGCTCGGCCGGTGAGCCATTGTAGACGTCCTGGTCGCCGGGGAAGACGCCGCTGTCGGCGTACTGCCAGAGGCTGTAGGCGGCCCAACCGGCGGGCAGGGGGTCGGGCGACCCGCTGTAGTTGGCGATCCAGAGAGGATCCCTTCCGGCGAACCCGGCGCTGTTCCCGGTACAGGTGCTCCACCAGTCCGTGGTCGTGTAGAGGACCGCCCACCGTCCGGTATCGGCGTGGTATTCGTTCACGAACGAGCTCACCCACGACACCATCTGGGCCGGGGACAACCCGTAGCACTCCGGCCCATAGGGGTTGTACTCGATGTCGAGCATGCCCGGCAGGGTGTGGTTGTCCGGCGACCACCCTCCACCATTGCTGACGAAGTAGTCGGCCTGGGCAGCCCCCGCCGAGTTGTTGGGGATGGCGAAGTGGTAGGCGCCCCGGATCAGGCCCTGAGCGGCAGACCCCTGATACTGCTGGGCGAAGTACGGGTTGGTGTAGTAGGTCCCCTCACTAGCTTTGGCGTAGACGAACCGGCCGCCGCCGCCCGCCACCTGGGCCCAGTCCACGTTGCCCTGATAGGAGGCGACGTCGAGGCCGGCCTCAGACGTCGGGGAGCTCACGGCGCTCGCCGAGCGGGTGGCAGCCCGGGGCTGCCCTCCACTCGCGGTTGCCATCCCCGCATGGTCCGCGTCGGGGTGGGTCAGTGTCTCGGCCTGGCCGGCATGCGGCAGGCGACTGGTCGCGGCCAGGCTGGTCGCGGCCCTGGCCACTTGGGCGCTGACCCGGTTCGGCCCCGGGCTCGGCGGCCGAGCGCCCGAGGGATTGGCGCCCTGGGGGTTGGCGCTTGCCGGGTTGGCGCCCGCCACGGGACCGAGCACCACCGAGGCGAGACCTACGACGAGGCCGACAAGGGCAACACGGGCGGCCAGACCTCGCAGACCCCGCGCTGTCCGACCACTTGTGTTCCCGGGTGTCACCGCCGCCCCCTCCAGCCGATGCGTCGGCGACGCCGGCAATCGGCCACCATGGTGACCGTTGCCCGCGAGCCATGCAAGCCGGTCGACCGTCCCTATTCGGTGCCGGTGATCCGCTCGGCCGCTTCCACCACCTCCTCCTCCGCTTGCGCCTCCTCCGCCGCCCCCTGCAACGCCATGCCGGTCAGGTCCTCCCAGCCAGGTTCGTGGAGCTCGACTTCGAGCGCCAAGAAGCGGGCCTCCCCTTCCTGCAGACGGGTAATGGTGACACCGACGACGACGGCATCGGCGCCAACTTCGGAGAACTCGGCCGGAAGGGAAGGCCTCGGGGCGACGCCCGAGGCGTTGTCCAGGTGGATCCGTGCTCCGATGGGGAGCGGGAGCAGACCATCGAACCAGAACAGCGGGTGGTCCTCACCCACCCGAACAAGCGTCCCCGTTGGCAGGGGGAAGCGAGGGAGGTCAGCAGTTTGGTCACTCATGGCTTCGACGCTACGCGAGCCGGCGCAACCAACCTGTGGTCAAAGGTGCCCGGAGCGGGACTTGAACCCGCACACCCTCTCGGGTAACGGTGTTTGAGACCGTCGCGTCTGCCTGTTCCGCCATCCGGGCCGGTGGTCCTGGAGTGTAGCGCCCGGTTTGGGGCACACCCCCAGAGCCGTCGTCTCGGAATGTCACCTTCTTGGGGTCTGGGTCGGTCAGACTCTCGATACGACGGCGGCCTTGTTGCCGCGCCACCGATCGCATCGTTCACATCAATTCGAGGAGAGAGGAAAGACGAGTGCCAGCGTTCCTGTTTCCCGGCCAGGGATCCCAGCGTCCCGGCATGGGAAGGCCGTGGACCGAGCATCCGTCCTGGGAACTGGTCCGCGACGCCTCCGACGCCTCCGGGCGTGACCTGGCTCGCCTCCTGCTCGACGCCGACGCCACCGAGCTCACCGAGACCCGCAATGCCCAGTTGGCCACACTGACCATGAGCTTGGTCGTGCTCGACGCCGTTGAGCGCCTGGGCATCGAGCCCACCGTCTGCGCCGGCCACAGCCTGGGTGAGTACAGCGCTCTGATCGCCGCCGGCACCCTCGGGTTCGAGGACGGTCTGCGTCTGGTCGCGGAGCGGGGGGAGGCCATGCAGGATGCCGCCGACGCCGCCCCCGGGATCATGACCGTCGTCAGCGGCTGCGACGCCGAGACGGTCGACATTGCCTGCCGCCTGGCTGACGGCGACGTGTGGCTGGCCAACTACAACTCGGCGACCGAGACGGTGATCGCCGGCGAGCGCCTGGCCGTGGAGCGGGCCGGGCGCTGGGCCCGCACCCTGGGAGCCACGTCGTTGGCCCCGGTGGCGGTTGGCGGCGCCTTTCACACCCCGCTGATGGACCCCGCCCGATGCCGGGTCCGCAAGGCCCTTTCGGCCCTCACCTTCCACGCCCCGGATCTGCCGGTCGTGGCCAACGTCGATGCCCTGCCCCACAGCGTCGCCGGCGACTGGGAGCTGCTCCTGACCGCCCAGATGTGCTCGCCTGTTCGCTGGCGTCAGAGCCTCCTCCGCCTCGGCGGTCTGACCACCGACGTGGACACCCGCCACCTGTTCGTAGAGCTCGGACCGGGAGGAGCACTGTCGAGGATGGTGCGCCAGACCCTTCCCGCCATGACCGCCGTGTCGGTGTCGACCCCGGACGATCTCGACGGCCTGGTCGACGCCGTCGCCGGCAACACCGCTCTGCGGGCGTTCGCCGCCGGGCACCAGGGCGAGCACCTCTACGTCTCGGAGCGCATGGTCATCTCGCCCGGACCCGGCGTGTTCGAGCCGACAGATGGTGCTCCGGCAACTGAGGCCGCGGTCGAGGTAGGCACGCTGCTCGGCTCGGTAGCCGGCCACGAGGTGCGCTCACCGTTCTCCGGGTGGCTGATGGGCATGCTCGCCCATCCCGGCGAGCGGGTCCAGACCGGCCAGCCGATCGCCTGGCTGCGGGCGTCATGAGCTCCTCCGAACGTGGGTGCATCATTGCCGGCTGGGGCAAGGCCCTGCCCGAGACGGTCGTCACCAACAAGGACATGACCACGCTGTTCGACACCAGCGACGAGTGGATCGTGGAACGGACCGGCATCCGGACGCGCCATCATGCCCTCGGGCCCTTCGTCGCCGACCCCCGGGCGCAGGACCGTCCCGACGGGGTCGGCCCGACCACCCAGATGTCCGTCGCCGCCGGCCAGCGAGCCCTCGAGTCGGCTGGCCGCCAGCCCGCCGACATGGACATGCTGATCGTCTGCACGACCACCCCGGACCAGATGACACCGGGCACCTCGGCGCCTGCCTCCGCCGTCCTCGGCATCGCCGGCGGGGCCATGGACGTCAATGCCGCCTGCGCCGGGTTCACCTATGGGCTGGTCACCGCCGCCGGCCTGATCACCATGGGCCTGGACCGGGTGCTTCTGGTCGGGGCCGACACCCTGACCCGGATGACCAACTTCGAGGATCGCACCAACGCCTTCCTCTTCGGCGACGGAGCCGGGGCGGTCGTCGTCGAGGCCGTGCCCGGGCCTGGGTCACTGCTGGGCTGGGATCTCGGAGTGGACGGGACCCTGACCTCCATCCTCTATGCCAACCACGGCTTCGGAATGGTGATGAAGGGCCAGGAGGTGTTCCGCAAAGCCGTGCGCGCCACCGTCGACTCGGCCAGGGCCTCCATGGAACAGGCCAAGGTGACCATCGACGACATCGCCCTGTTCGTGCCCCATCAGGCCAACATCCGGATCATGGACGCCGTTGCCGACCGGATCGGACTGCCCCGTGAGCGGATGGCGTCGGTCATCGCCGAAACCGGCAACACGTCCTCCGCGTCCATCCCCCTCGCCCTGGTCGACGCCGCCGAGCGGGGTCGGCTCAAGGACGGAGACCTGGTCCTGCTGGCCGGGTTCGGCGCCGGGATGACCTGGGCCTCCGCCGTGTGGCGTTGGGTTTCTTGACCCCGGGGTACATTCGCTGTTCTTGTTCATTCCCGATGGAGGTTGTCATGGCCGACGATAAAGCGTTCGAAGAGTTCAAGGAGTGCGCCGTCGAAGTGCTTCAGGTCGACGCCGACAAGGTCGTTCCCGAGGCCCGCTTCGACAAGGACCTCGACGCCGACAGCCTCGACCTGGTGGAGCTGGTCATGGCCCTCGAGGAGAAGTTCGACATCTCCGTCGACGAGTCGGAGCTGGAGGGGGTCGAGACCGTCCAACAGGCGTTCGACCTCATCAACTCGAAGCGCTGATGCTCTCCCGCTGGCCCGACGCGGAGGGTAACGGTGCGGTCCCCGGACGGCGGGTCGTGATCACCGGTGTCGGGGTCGTGGCTCCGTGCGGGATCGGCGCCGACGCCTTCTGGGCCGGCTTGCTCGGACCCGCCCCGGACGGCCCCCGCCGGGTCGAGGGGCTCGACGCCGCCAGCGTCTACGGGACGAAAGAGATGCGCCGGGTCGATCGCTTCACCCAGTTCTCGGCAGTGGCGGCCGCCGAGGCTGTCGCCGATGCCGGCGGTGTCGGGGCCATCGCCGCCGACCCGGCCCGAACCGGTGTCATCGTCGGGACTGGTGTCGGCGGTCTCGAGAGCCTGGAGACCCAGGAGCGTGTCCTCGTCGACAAGGGCCCCAAGCGGGTCAGCCCGTTCCTGGTGCCAATGATGATGGGCAACCGGGCGGCCGCCGACATCTCCATGCGCTACGGGCTCACCGGTCCGTGCGAGACGACGGTGACGGCCTGCGCCGCCGGCACCCACAGTGTGGCCAACGGCGCCCGTCTCATCGCCAGCGGCCGGTGTGACACCGTCATCGCCGGTTCGTCCGAGGCCGCCCTGGCCGAGATCGGCATCGCTGGCTTCACCAACATGACCGCCCTGTCCACGAGCGGGGTATCCATGCCCTTCGACACCAACCGGGACGGGTTCATGATCGGCGAGGGCGGAGCCATCCTGGTCCTCGAGGAGCTCGACCGGGCGCTCGCCCGTGGCGCTCGTGTCTACGCCGAGGTGGCCGGCGCGGCCAGCAACGCCGACGCCCACCACATCACCGCTCCTTCGCCCGGTGGGACCGGGGCCATCGTGTGCATGCGCACCGCCCTTCTCGACGCTGGCCTCCAGCCCGAGGACGTCTCCCACGTGAACGCCCACGGCACCTCGACCCCGGCTAACGACGGAGCCGAGGCGGCGGCGATCACCGAGGTGTTCGGCACCCCCGGCCCGGCGATCACCTCCATCAAGGGCATCACCGGTCACTCCCTGGGAGCCGCCGGCTCTCTCGAGGCGGTCGCTCTGGCCCTGTCGATGCAGCATCGGGCCATCCCCCCGACCGTCGGTCTGACCGAGCTCGATCCGGCCATGAAGATCGACGTTGTCACCGGCGATGCCCGCGAGTGGGAGCCGGGACCGGCCCTGTCCAACTCGTTCGGCTTCGGCGGGCACAACGGGACGCTGGTGTTCGTCCCGCCACCTGGCTAGAAGCCGGCCGCGCCCAGATCCGGATGTGATGGCTCACGCCGGGCAGGGACCCAAGGGACCAGCGGGATCAAGGGGATCAGCCCCGGCGCCCGAACCGATGGAACGGAGGTGGCGAAGGGTCTGCCGGTAGGAGCTGACGACGGTGTCCTCGCGGTAGGGCAGGTCATGCTCGAGGCAGAACGCCCGGACGTAGGGCTGCGCCCGACCCAGGTTGGGGCGGGGCATGGTCGGGAAGAGGTGGTGCTCGATCTGGTAGTCCAGTCCGCCCAGGAGGAATGAGCCCAGCCAGCCGCCCTTGACGTTGCGGGCGGTGATCACCTGGCGATGGGCGAAGCTCCGTTCGCTCTCCGGGGTGATGAGCGGCATGCCCTTGTGGTTCGGAGCGAACGAGCAGCCGAGGCAGAAACCGAACACACCTTGCTGGACGGCGATGAAGGCCACCGCCTTGCCTACCGGCAGGACGACGAACACCGCGCCCAGGTACAGCGCAGCGTGCACACTGAGCAGGATCACCTCGGCCCGGACGGAGCGGTCGGCCCTCTGGCGACGCAACGTCTGCACGCTGGCCACGTGAAGGTTGAGGCCCTCAAGGAACAGCAGGGGGAAGAACAGCGCCGCCTGGTGCTTGGAAAAGACGCGTCCGACGCCGCGCCGGGCTGCGGTGTGGGCAGCGGTGAACGAGATGACCCCGGCGGCGATGTCGGGGTCCCGGTCCTCCTGATTGGGGAAGGCGTGATGAGCATTGTGCTTGGGCACCCACCATCCGAAGCTCAGGCCGGTCAGAAGGTTTCCCACCACCAGACCCAGTCGCCGGTTGCTCCGGCGACTGGAACAGATCTGCTGGTGGCCGGCGTCGTGGCCCAGAAAGACCACCTGGTTGAACGCCAAACCAAGAAAGGCGGCGATGCCGAGCGTGGCCCAGGAGTTGCCCAGCAGGGCGAACCCGGCCCACCCGGCGGCGACGACGAGCAACGTCGACGCGATCTTGAACGTGTAGTAGCCGGTGCGCCGGTCGAGGAGACCGGCAGCGCGAAGCCGAAGACACAGCTCGCCGTAGTCCGTGCGACGCTCAAGACCTGCGGTGATCGACAAGAGCTCTACTCCTCGGGGCATGACCCGGACACAGGTCCGTCGCGAAGGAGCGACGCAACAAGCAACGAAGGCCGAAACTACTCGACAGGGGGCTCGACCATGGCGCGCTCAGGACCTGCTCAGGGAACGGGCAGGCCGAGGGCCAGGTGGACGAGTCCGGGCTCGGAGGCGTGCACGAGCATCCAACCATCAGGGGATGCGTCGAGGATGGCAGCTCCCGATGACACCTTCCATGCCGGGTTGTCGTGGACCCGGATCTCCACGGTGCCGGGCTGGGTGGCCGTGATCGCCATCTGGCTGCCGTCGATGTGGGAGAGGTAACCGGGCCCCGAGACGATGCCGGTGGCCCCGTCGACCTGGTAGACGCTCCAGCGGGCGGTGTGCATGACCGGGCGCAGCCCGGGGACGCCGGCCGCGACCAACGTGCCTTCGGCCGTCCCGGCGTAGTCGAGGGGAGCCGACGGCAGAGCCACGTAACGGACACCGTTGCCGAGCAGCCACGCCAGGTAGGAGGCGTCGTTGACGGCTCCAGGTTCGTAGAAGATGGGGTTGTCGGCCACGTCGAGCTGGCGTTCCCAGCCGCGGGCCAGGGCGACGGTCGGCGCCACGTAGGCAGACTCCCAATGGTCGGCGGTGGGCACCACCTCGACACGGCCGCTGGGGCCACCGGCATGGTGCAGCCACCGGACGAGGGGCTGGTAGTAGGCCTGGTTCGTCCAGGGATGGCCGGTGTCGCTGGTCATGGCGCTCCACGCCGGCGCCCACTGGGACAGCACCAGCGGGACGGCCAGGAGGCCGAGCACGAGGCGGCGCCGGGACCAGAGCAGGGCGACGGCCAGCGGCAGGGCCAGGCAGTCCTCGATGCGACCGACGTTGCCCCCCAGCGCGGAGGGGACGATGACACTGGCCACGGCCACCAAGGCGAACAGGAGCAGGCCGGCGCGGATGGCCCGCTCGGCGGCCGGTGTGATCAGCCACAAGGCGGCAGCGATGGCAAGCTCCCAACCGCAGTCGGCGACGGGGTAGGGCATCGGCCCCTGTCCGGGGAAGAGCAGGCCCACCAGACCGAGCGGAGCGCCGATGGCGGCCATCACCGCGATCGCCCCGCCCACACCGGGACGGCGCACGCGGGCGATGGCACCGGCCATCAGGCGGCCGGTGACACCGGCCCCTTGAGCGGGATCCGCCGAGGGCGCCGGCCACCACGTCGCCAGGAACCAGGCGGCAACGGCGAGGGCGACGAAGGCGGCGGCCAGCGGGCTGAGGAGGGCGGCGCAGACCGCAGCCAGGGCCGCCAACCACGGGCGGCGCCGAGCCAGCGCCAGGCAACACCACAGTCCGGCGGCCCCGCCGGCCAAGAAGGGGAGCTGCCCGATGGCGGTCTCCACGATCAGACTGACGGTGAAGACGATCGACGCCGGGCGAGCCGCCGCCCGGGCGAAGTGGGCATGGACCAGTCGGTCGAAGGCGGTGGCGGCGGCCATGGCCGACAGGACGCTGGTCATGCTGAGGCCGATGGTGGCGGCCAGCACCGGGTACAGCACGCTGTAGCCGAGCATCCAGTGACCGGCGAACCATTGGCTGTCCCACAGGGCCAGGCCGTGCTGGCGGATCGCCTCCACGCGGTAGATCTGGGCCGGCAGGTCCCCGCCCCGCCATCCGAGGAGGATGCCCGAGCCGACCAGCGCCCCGGCCAGGAGCGGGATCACCGCGCTCCACGCGGCCGATCGAGGTGGGGGCACGACATTGACCCAGGCGCGCCGCCATCGGGTAGCGGCCGTTTGGCCGCCCGCCCAGGGGATGGTTGTCACGGTTCGCCGGGCCTGGCCCCAAGGAAAGGGGTAGGCCGGCCGGTCACTGGCACACGGCCGCCCCGGACGACTTGGCGTACAGCTCTCCGACCACCCCGCTGAACGGCTTTGGCGACGTTCCCTGGCGGAGGTCGGCCAAGGGCACGAGTGCGGTCTGCTCGGCGAGGAGGTGGCCGATGCTCACCACCTGGGCGTTGACGACCCGGGACCACGCCGAACCCGACGACCCGATGGGACGCAGGGGTGAGATCTCCAGGACGTGGGCCCCGGGCGGCAGGGCGGAGATGGCCGGGAGGATGGTCTTACACGGGTTGGCGCCCTGGAGGCGGGAGACGATGTGGCGCCAGTCCACGACCTTGGGGTCGGTGCTCACACCGGTGGGCGTCAGGTAGGTGAGACCGGGCGGCAGGTAGTAGTGCAGGACGGCGAGCTGCTCGGTCTGGGATACGACCACCAGGTCACCGGGGTGCAGGTCCGGGCGGGCGGCGGCCGCGACTGCGGCCACGTTGCTCTTGGCGTAACGGGCGTTGGGGTTGGGCAGCAGCGACCCGATGAGCCCCCACAGGGCGCAGACGGCGCACACCCCGAGGAGGATGGCCCGTCCCCGAGACGAGCTGGCCAGGCAGCCGGCCACCCCGAGGAGCAGGGCGGCGAGGGTGACGCCCAGGTAGCGGACCGTCCATGACGGCTCGAGGTAGGACACGCACCAGCCGATCGCCAGGGTGCCGATACCGATGGCACCGAGGAGACCGGTGGCGTCCCGGTCAACGAGGGGTCGCTGCCTGCGGGTGGACCACACCCCGTAGAGGATGGCGGGCAGGATCAAGATGCCCAGCGTCCCGCCGAGCATGCTGGCCGGGTCGGCGAGGAGGTCGGCCAATCCCGGGGGCACAGCCCACGGGGCGGCGGTGGAGCCGACCTGGGCGAACAGGGTCGGTAGCCACGGCGAGTAGAGGACGCCGACGCCGAGCCCGCAGAGGATCACGCCTCGGGCCAGGCCTCCATCGGAGCTCCGCCAGGCCTGGACCAGCACCACCAGGGCGGTGACGGCGACGACGTAGAGCCCCCAGTTGTGGGTGTAGATGACCGCAGCCGAAGCCGCCACCGCGCCCAGCGCGTCCCGCCTGATCTGGTAGCGGACCGCTCGCACCGTGAAGGTCAGGGCGACCAGGCACAGCCCGACGAGCAGCGTGTACATCCGGGTCTCGGTGCCGTACCAGGTGAGGAAGGGGCTGGTGGCAGCCAGGGCGGCGGCCCCAAAGCCCGCCTCCCGGCCGAACAGGCTGCGTCCCGCCCAGAAGGCGACGGGGATCACCGCCAAGGAGATGAGCACGGCCAGGACATGGGTCGAGGCCGGCGAGGCGCCGAAGCACCGGAGCCAGACATGCAGCAGGGCGTAGAACAGCGGCGGCGAGCCGTCCAGGCGGAGGAGATGGGGGATCTGGCTGATCGGGCTGGACGCGATGCCGACGCTGATGCCTTCGTCGACCCAGTAGGCCCGCCCCAGGTTGGGGATCCGGAGCACGGCGGCCAGGAGGACCAGAACCGCCACCACCCGGCGATCCCACCGCGACGCCCACCAGGCGCCGGGGACGCGCTCGATGAGCCGGACCCGCTCGACCATCGGGCTCGGGCCGCCGGGCCGCCGCCTCACGCCGGTCAAACCGGTCGTACCGGTCGAACTGAGGGCGGGGTTGGCCCCCGACGTCGGGCGAAGGGACATCAGGAGCTCCCCCGCGAGTCGGGACCACACATCTTCCGATGCTAACCGGGGAGCCACCCGCGACCCCGGCACCTGGCGCTGAGGTGGGCTGGCGGAGGTGGGCTGATCACGCCTCGAGGGCCTGGATCAGCTTGGTCGGCGTGTCCTTCGGGGAGACCTTGTACCAGACCTCGCCCAGGTTTCCGGCCTCGTCCACGAGGAAGGCCGACCGCTCCACGCCCTGGTACTTCTTGCCGTACATGGACTTCTCGACCCACACCCCGAACGCCTCGGCCGTGTGGTGGTCAGGGTCGGACAGGAGGGGGAAGCCCAGACCATACCTGGCGTCGAACTTGGCCTGCTTCTCGGGCTTGTCGGGGCTGATGCCGATCACCGCGGTGTCACCGATGTCGCCGAGGATGTCGCGCAGGCCGCACGCCTGGGTGGTGCAGCCCGGCGTGTCCGCCTTGGGATAGAAGTACACGAGGACCTTGCGACCCTCGAACCCGGCCAGGGACACCTCGGCGCCCTTCTGGTCCAAGAGGGTGAACGCCGGCGCCGGGGCGCCGGTCTCCAAGCGGGGAGAGGCCATGGCGGCGATGATAGAGCCATCGGGACCCGGCCCGGTCCGGGCAGGTAACCCGCCGGGGCACGGTAGCGTCAGCCGGCGATGACCACGGGACCGGAGCCGCAGCTGGACCTGAGCGTCGGGCGCCGGGGCCGCATCCCTGGCGGCGACGGGGCATCGATCCCCCCCGACGCGTCACCCGATCTGCACTTCGGGGCGTTCAGCGATCTCGGCCCCTGGGTGCTCGACCTGAACAAGCTGTCGTGGCGGGCCGGCGTCGGCGCGCTGCGGGACGGGACCAGCGCCCAGGTGCCCCTGCTGATCCGCCGGCGCCGGGTCCCGCCCGGGCTCCGGGTGGTGAGCACCGGGTTCCGCCTGGGGCGGGCCCTGGCGGGCTGGTACCTCATCGACCGTCGCGCTGGCCGCGAGGGAGACCCTTCCCGCTCCCGGGCCGGTCTGTCCCGACGGCTCCGGCGAGCCTTCGAGGCCCTCGGCCCGACCTACATCAAGCTGGGCCAGATCCTCTCGTCGGGCGAGGGGCTGTTCCCAGCCGAGCTGGTCGGCGAGTTCAAGCTGCTGCGCGACCACGTGCCCCCCGAGACCTTCGACGCGGTGCGGGCCGTCGTGGAGGAGGAGCTGGGCCGGCCCATCGAGTCTGTCTTCTCGTCGTTCGAGCCTCAACCTCTGGCCGCCGCCTCGGTCGCCCAGGTCCACGCCGCCACGCTTCGGACGGGTGAGCCCGTCGTCGTCAAGGTGCAGCGCCCAGCCGTCGCCACCACGGTGCGGCGGGACCTGGCCGCCATGAGCTGGATCGCCCCGGCACTCATCGGCCGCATCCCCGTCTCGGCCCTGGCCAACCCACCGGCGCTGGTTGAACTGTTCGCGGAGACCATCGTAGAGGAGTTGGACTTCCGCCTGGAGGCGGACAACATGCTCGACGTGGCCGCCGTCCTGGCCTCCACCGGGCAGCGCTCGATCGTCATCCCCCGGCCCCACCCGGATCTGGTCAGCCGGCGCATCCTGGTCATGGAACGGCTGGACGGATTCGGCTGGGACGACGTCGGCGGCATGAAAGCGGCCGGGATCGACACCGAGGCAGTGGTCCACGCCCTGCTGATCGCCTTCCTGGAGGGAGCGACGCTGTTCGGCGTGTTCCACGGCGATCTGCACGGCGGCAACCTGTTCGTGCAGTCCGACGGCCGGGTGGCCCTGCTCGACTTCGGCATCACCGGCCGACTGGACCAGTTCCGTCGCCTGGCGTTCCTGCGGATGCTCATGGGCGGCAGCATGAACGACCCCAAGCTCCAGCTCAGCGCCCTGCGCGACCTGGGTGCGCTGCCGGCCGACACAGACCTCGACGCGGTGGTGGCAGACTTCGGCCTGGACCGCCCGCCCCGAGACGCGGCGGCAATGACCCCCGACGAGATGCTGGGCGAGATCCGGGAGCTGACCAAGCAGCTCTTGGCCTACGGGGCCAAGTTCCCCAAGGTCTTGATGCTGTTCGTGAAGGACCTGTTGTTCCTCGACGGGGCCCTCGCCACGTTGGCCCCCGACGTCGACCTCTTCGCCGAGATCACCCGCATCGCCGCCTACTTCACGGTGCGATACGGGGCCCAGATCGCCGCCGACATCGGCATCGACCCTCGCCAGCACGAGGTGGACATGGACTCGGTTCGGGCCGGCCTGGGCGTCTCGGCCGAAACCGAGAGCCTCACCTATCGCGAGTTGCAGGGCCGCCGGGAGCTCATCCGCAAGCGGATGGAGGACCACCGGCGGAAGCGTTGAACACCTGGTGCAGACCGGTCGAAGCCACCCAGCCGATAGCCTGAGGCATCGACTCGACACTCTGTCGGGACGTCCCCCTCTCCCCCGGATGTGAGATGCAGCGCGCCGATCTACGCAATGTGGCCATCGTGGCCCACGTCGACCACGGAAAGACCACGTTGGTCGATGCCATGCTCAAGCAGTCCGGCGCCTTCCGCGCCAACCAGGACGTCGCCGAACGGGTCATGGACTCGATGGACCTGGAGCGGGAGAAGGGCATCACCATCATGGCCAAGAACACGGCCATCCGCCACGGTGACCTCACCGTCAACATCATCGACACCCCCGGTCACGCCGACTTCGGTGGGGAGGTCGAGCGGGGCCTGACCATGGTCGACGGGGTCCTGCTCCTCGTCGACGCCAGCGAGGGTCCGCTCCCCCAGACCCGCTTCGTGCTCCGCAAGACCCTCGAGGCCCGCCTTCCGGTGATCCTCGTCGTCAACAAGATCGACCGGCCCGACGCTCGCGCCGCCGAGGTCGTCGACGCCGTCTACGAGCTGTTCATCGACCTGGGCGCCGACGAGTCCCAGATCGAGTTCCCGATCGTCTATTGCAACGCCCGGGCCGGCAAGGCTGCCATGGCCCCCGAGGACGTGGACTCCAGTCCCGACCTCAAGGTGCTGTTCGACCTGTTGGTGGACCACATCCCGGCGCCGACCTACGAGGAGGGACACCCCTTCCAGGCGCTGGTCACCAACCTCGACGCGTCTCCCTACGTGGGTCGCCTGGCGCTGTGCCGGGTGCGCAACGGCCGGGTCAAGAAGGGCGACTCGCTGGCGTGGTGCCGCCATGACGGCACCGTCGGTCGGGTGCGCCTGAGCGAGCTGTACGTCACCGAGGCCCTGGACCGGGTGGACGCACCGCCCGAAGGCGTAGGACCGGGCGACATCATCGCCGTCGCCGGCATTCCCGACATCATGATCGGCGACACGCTCGCCGATCCTGACGAGCCGGTAGCCCTCCCCGTCATCGCCATCGACGAGCCGAGCATCTCCATGACCCTCGGGGTCAACACCTCACCGGTCGCCGGGGCCACCATCGACGGTGCCACTCCCGGCACCAAGTTGACCGCCCGGCTGATCAAGACCCGGCTCGATGCCGAACTGGTGGGCAACGTATCCATCCGGATCCTAACCACAGAACGGCCCGACACCTGGGAGGTGCAGGGCCGAGGTGAGCTGGCGCTCGCCATCCTCGTCGAGCTGATGCGGCGCGAGGGCTTCGAGCTCACCGTCGGCAAGCCCCAGGTCCTGACCCGCGAGATCAACGGCAAGCTCTCCGAACCCATGGAGCGGGTCTCCGTCGACGTCCCCGATGACTACATGGGCGTCGTCACCCAGATGCTGTCCCTGCGCAAGGGTCGCATGGAGACCATGACCAACCACGGCTCGTCGGGCTGGTGCCGGATGGAGTGGCTGGTGCCCTCCCGGGGCCTGATCGGGTTCCGCACCGAGTTCCTCACCGAGACGCGCGGCACCGGCCAGCTCCACCACGTCTTCGAGGGCTACGAGCCGTGGCACGGCGACCTGCGCACCCGCCCCAACGGATCCATGGTCGCTGACCGTCGAGGCCCGACGACCGGCTACGCGCTGACCAACCTTCAGGACCGGGGCGCCATGTTCATCGGTCCTGGCATCGAGGTCTATGAGGGCATGATCGTGGGCGAGAACGCCCGCAGCGACGACATGGACGTCAACCCCACCAAAGAGAAGAAGCTCACCAACATGCGGACGTCGTCGTCGGACCACACCATCCCGCTGGTCCCGGCCCGCCAGCTGTCACTGGAGCAGGCCCTGGAGTTCATCCGCGAGGACGAGTGCGTGGAGGTCACCCCCTCGACGGTCCGGCTCCGAAAGGTCATCCTCGACGCGGCGACCCGAGCCCGCACCCGGGGCCACGGGCGCAAGCTGGCCGACTCAGGGGCTGACTGACCGAGCCGCCGGTCAGTTCAGCTCGGGGGATCTGGAGTACGACGAGACGAGGGCGAGCGACCCCGGTTGCCGGCGCAGCACGTCGCGCCACAGCGACAGGGGCCGGCCCGTCGACACGTCCCGGGCCTGGGCCTCCACGATCCACCAGCCACCGGCCGCCACCTCGTCCAAGAGCTGACCGGGACCCCATCCGGCGTAGCCGGCGAAGACCCGGAGGGCGCACAGCATCCGCCAGGCGTCGTGAGGGTTCTCCAGGTCCACGATGCCGACATCTGCCAACACTTCGGTCATCAGCCCCTCGGGCAGCGGTCCGGTACTCCCCGGGGCCCGCACGGCCAGCCCGACGAAAGCATCCGGGTTGACGGGTCCGCCGTCGAAGATCACCCCGTCACCCACGAGGGCCGGATCCCAGGCGGAGACTCGCGAGGCGGCGCGGAGTGGCCCGGGCCGATTGAGGACCACCCCCAACGAACCGCCGTCGCCGTGAGCGAGGATGAGCACCACGGTCTGATCGAAGTTGGGGTCGGGCAGCAGGGGATTGGCGATCAGCAGGGCGCCTGCGGACAGCGGGACCATGGGCTCATCATGGCGGACTGGCTACCGTGACCGACTGACTACCGTGACCGTCATGCGCGCCGTCACCGTCCTGCCTCTCCAGAAGGGCTCGGTCGCCCTGACCGATCTCCCCGAGCCCGACCCCGCCGACGGCCCGGTGCTGGTCCGCACCCGGGCCGTCGGGGTGTGCGGCACCGACCTGGAGATCATCAACGGCGAGTACGGCTGGGCTCCGCCAGGTGAGGACCGTCTGGCCATCGGCCACGAGTCGCTCGGCGAGGTCCTCGAAGCCCCCGGAGGCTCCGGCCTGGAGGCCGGCGATCTGGTCGTGGCCATCGTTCGCCGGCCCGATCCGGTGCCCTGCCCCAACTGCGCCGTCGGCGAGTGGGACATGTGCCGCAACGGTCGGTACACCGAGTGGGGCATCAAGGAGCACCATGGCTACGCCCGGGAGCGGTACCGGATCACCGAGGACTTCGTGGTCAAGGTCGACGCTTCCCTGGGCGACCTGGGCGTGCTGTTGGAGCCGACGACCGTCGTGGCCAAGGCCTGGGATCACATCGAGCGGATCGGTTCGAGGGCCACGTGGACACCGAAGAAGGTCCTGGTCACGGGGGCGGGCCCCATCGGCCTCCTCGCCGCCCTCCTCGGCGTGCAGCGGGGGCTGGAGGTCCATGTGCTCGACCAGGTGACCGAGGGCCTCAAGCCGGATCTGGTCGCCGCCCTGGGCGCCACCTACCACCACGGCTCCGTCGCCGACGCCGCGGTCGAAGCCGACATCGTCCTCGAGTGCACGGGGGTGGGCCAGCTCATCTTCGACGTCATGGACACCTCCGCCACCGATGGCATCGTGTGCCTGACCGGGGTCTCCTCCGGCGGGCGCAGCCTCCCCGTCGACGCCGGCCTGCTCAACCGGCGCCTGGTGCTCGGCAACGACGTGGTCTTCGGCTCGGTCAACGCCAACCGCCGCCACTACGAAGCGGGGGCCAAGGCCCTGGCCGAAGCGGATCGGGAGTGGCTGGCCCGACTGGTCACCCGGCGGGTGCCCCTGTCGTCGTGGCAGGACGCTTACCAGCGTCAGCCCGGCGACGTCAAGGTCGTCCTCGCCGTCACCGACCAAAGCACCTGAACGGCTGAGGCGCCTGCGCCGGCCGGTCAGGACAAGGCCTCAGTCCAGGTGGAACTCGATGGGCGTGCCCTCCGGCAGATCCCTGATGGCGACCGCGAGGGGACCGAGCGAGCGCAGGGCGTTCACACCGTCGATGACGATGACGTTGTCCGCCGAGTGCTCGCCGCCGAGGATCAGCGGTTGAGGGTGGATCAGCCGGTCGGTCAGCTCCAGCGCACCGAACTGGTCCTGCCAGCCCCGAGCGATCTCACTGTGACCGTTGTGCTCGGGGTCGGCGAACAACCACGTCACCCATTCCTCGAGTGAGTCCCCCAGATGGTCGCGCTCCCCCGTCTCGGGATCCATGGCCACGACCCGGACGCCGTCGACGACGGCGAACTGTGCCCCGAAGAGGTCCTGGCCGAAGCAGAACAGGTCGTCGGCCATCCCCCCGTAGGCCTCTTTCCACGTGGTCGGCTCGTTCCAGTGCTCGAGGTCGTAGCCCAGTCCCTCCGTTCCGGCCCGGAAGACCTGGACGCCGGCGTTGAAGACGAAGAAACCGTTCAGCTCCCGCAGGGCCGTTGCCAACTCGACCAGCGGACCCTGGGGTACACCGAAATCCAGCTCGACCCCGGGGCCCATCGGGCCGCGGGCCCGATCGAGGAGTTGCCGCATGGCCGTAGGCATCAGGTCAGTTTGGCCGCCGATGCCGCTATGTCGCTACTCGCCTCCGGCGACCCAGGCCAGGGCGAAGCCGTCGTGACCCTTCGACCCCACGGTCTGCACGGCGGTGGCCTCCACTCCGGCGGTGCTGGCCATGACCTCGAACAAGCGCCGCACCCCCTCGACCGCCGGGTCGGTGCGTGCCGGGTCGGCGATCGCCCCGCCCCGCACCACGTTGTCGACGATGATGAGCCCGCCCGGGGTGGCCAGACGCACGGCCCAGGCGAAGTAGTCGGCATTGTGCTCCTTGTCGGCGTCGATGAACGTGAGGTCGAAGGTCCCTCCCGCCGCCTCCACGCCGGGGAGGGTGTCGAGGGCGGCCCCGACGATAACCTCCACCCGGTCGGCCACCCCCGCCCGCTGCAGGTTCGCCCCGGCCACCTCGGCATGGTGGGGATCGACCTCGAGGGTCACCACCCGGCCGCCGGCGGGCAGGGACCGGGCCATCCAGATGGTGCTGTAGCCGCCGAGGGTGCCGATCTCGAGCACCCGGCGGGCCTTGGTGGCCCGTATCAGCAGAGCCAGCAGCTTGCCCTGGTTGGCGGTCACGTTGATCTCCGGCAGGCCGGCCTCGGAGGTGGCGGCCAGCGCCGCGTCGAGGTGCTCGTCGCCGCCCCCCAGGGCATCGTTGATCACGCCATCGACATCGGTCCAGAGCTGTTCGGCCATGGTCGACGTTCTACCCCTTGTCGAGGGCGGCCCGCATGGCGGCGACGGCGTCACCAACCTGGGCCACCGAGCCGCCGTCCAGGACGATTCGCATCAGGGCCGATGCCACGACGACACCGTCGGCGTCGGCGGCCGCGGCCACGGCCTGGTCGGGGTTGGAGATCCCGAAGCCCATGATCACCGGCTTGTCGGTGACCGCCTTGAGCCGCCGGGCCAGACTGGGGCCGGTCGACGACTCGGTGGAGCGCTCGCCGGTCACGCCCATCAGGTTGACCCCGTAGACGAAGCCGTGAGACCGCTCGCACAGTCGGGCCAGGCGGTCGTCGGGAGTGACCGGAGCAGCCAGCAGGACGGTCTCGATGTCATCGGCGATCGCTGCCCGTTCCCAATCGGCGAACTCCTCGAGGGGCAGATCGGGCACCACGGCCCCGGCCACCCCGGCGTCGACGAGCATGCGGGCGAAACGACGATGGCCGCCCCGGAGGACCAGGTTGTAGTAGGTCATGGCCACCAGCGGCACGGGGACCTCGAGGGCGCGCACGGCATCGAAGATCGCCGGCGGGTTTGCCCCCGCCTGCAGCGCGGCGAGGGACGCGGCCTGGATCGTCGGCCCGTCCATGACCGGGTCGGAGAACGGTATCCCCACCTCGATGGCGTCGGCGCCGGCATCGGCCATGACCGAGAGCAGCGTCGTCCATTCCCCTCCTCCTATGCCCCCGGTGACGTAGGGAACGAGCAGCTTCCGGCCGGAGTCACGCGCTGCCCGCAGGGTCTTCTCGACCGGTACGCCCCGCCGGACCTCGGCCGTATCAGTCATCGCAGAAGGTTCATCACGGTTTCGGCATCCTTGTCGCCCCGCCCCGACAGGTTCAGCATCACCGTCGAGCCGGCCGGAACCTCCCCGCTGGCGGTCGCCCCCACCAGCCACGCCAGGGCGTGGGCGCTCTCGAGGGCGGGAATGATCCCCTCGGTCTTGGCCAGGATGCTCACCGCGTCGAGGACCTCGGCGTCAGTGGCCACCACGTAGGTGGCTCGCCCGCTGTCAGCCAGAAAGGCGTGCTCCGGGCCGATCCCGGGATAGTCCAGGCCGGCGGAGATGGACTGGGCCTCGAGGATCTGGCCCCACTCGTCCTGCAGGAGGTAGGAGCGCATGCCGTGAAGCACCCCGGGAATGCCCCGCCCGATGGCCGATCCACCGGCCGCCTCGACTCCGACCATGCGGGCCCCGGTGTCGACGAAGCCGGCGAACGTTCCCGCCGCGTTCGATCCTCCCCCCACGCACGCCACCACCACATCGGGGTCCTTACCATCGAGGACGGACCGGCACTGCTGGCGCGCCTCGTCGCCCAGGATCCGCTGGAACTCGCGCACCATCCACGGATACGGGTGGGGACCCATGACCGAACCGAGGCAGTAGTGGGTGGTCTCGACGCTCGCCACCCAGTCCCGCAGGGCCTCGTTGACCGCATCCTTCAGCGTGCGGCTCCCGGAGGTGACCGGGCGCACCTCGGCGCCGAGGAGCTCCATGCGGAACACGTTGAGAGCCTGGCGCTCGGTGTCGACCTCGCCCATGTACACCACGCAGTCGAGCCCGAAGTACGCCGCCGCGGTGGCGGTGGCCACCCCGTGCTGGCCCGCGCCCGTCTCGGCCAGGATGCGCGACTTGCCCATCACCGTGGTCAGCAGGCCCTGACCGATGACGTTGTTGATCTTGTGCGATCCGGTATGGGTCAGGTCCTCGCGCTTGAGCAGCAGCCGCACGCCGAGGCGCTCGGACAGGTTGTGGCACTCGGTGAGCGGCGTGGGCCGGCCGCCGTAGTCACGGAGCAGGTCGTGGTAACGGCCGACGAAACCAGGATCGGCCCAGCTCGTGCGGAAGGCCGCCTCCAGCTCACCGCAGGCCGGAACCAGCGACTCGGGGACGAAGCGGCCCCCGAAGGCGCCGAAGCGGCCGCTACCGTCCGGCTCGGCCATGCCCCCCGGCTCGGCACCCGAGGCTCCCGGTGGGGCCGCCGTCACAGCTCATCCCAGTCGAACGGGCCGGTGTGGTCGGGCGTGTAGCCCTCCACGTCGACCGCCTTGGCCGCCGCCACGAACTCGCGCACCTTGACCGGGTCCTTCACGCCGGGGGACTTCTCGACCCCCGAGATGACGTCCACACCCCACGGGTGGGTGCGGGCGATGGCGGCGACGACGTTGCCGGCGTGCAACCCGCCGGCCACGATCAGGGGCAACCCGGGAGGCACCTCGGCCGCGAAGGACCAGTCGAAGACCTGACCTGAGCCGGGATGGGGGGCGTCGAGCAGGACAGCGTCGGCGCCGTAGTCCGCCGCCCGGCGAACGCCGGCGTCGCCCGCCGGGAACGCCTTGATGACCCGGGCCAGGCGCTCCTTGACCCAACGGGTCGCCTCGGGGCCCTCCCGACCGTGGAGCTGGGCCCCGCCCAGACCGGCCGTCTGGATGATCTCGACGACCCGCCGGGGGGCCTCATCACGAAAGACGCCGATGGTGACGATCTCGGGGGGAAGGCGCTTGGCGATGTCGGAGGCGATCTGGGGCGCGATCTGGCGGGGCGACGGGGCGAAGATGAACCCGACGGCGTCGGCACCCATGGCCACCGCCAGCAGGGCGTCGTCCTCGGAGGTGGTCCCACAGATCTTGACGAAGACGGACATGGCGCCTACGCCCGATGCCCCGACGCCGCCGCCCGGACTCCGGCCTGCCGGGCGGCACGCCGGCCAGAGCCGGCCCCAGCCACCAGGGATCGAACGGCGGCGGCCGGATCGACGGCGGTGACGAGCGATTCTCCGACGAGGACCGCGTCGTAGCCGGCGTCACCCAGTCGCGCCACGTCGTCGCCGGTGCGAATCCCCGACTCCGCCACCCGGACCACCGTGTCGGGGAGGATGCCAGCCAGCCGCTCGGCCCGGCCCGGGTCGACGGCGAAGGTGACCAGGTCCCGCTGATTGACCCCGATCAAGGTCGCTCCGAGAGCGAGTGCGGTCTCCGCCTCGGTCTCCTCGTGGACCTCCACCAGGGCGTCGAGGTCGAGCGTGGAGGCGAGCGCCAGCAGCTCGGCCAGTTCCTTGGGGGAAAGGGCGGCCGCGATCAGCAGGAGGGCATCGGCGCCCATGAGTCGGGTGTCGCACACGTCGGCGGGGCGCAGGGTGAAGTCCTTGCGCAGCACCGGGAGTGCGACCGCGGCTCGGGTCTGGCTCACATCGCCCGGTGAACCGCCGAAGAACTCGGCGTCGGTGAGCACCGACAGGCAGGCCGCCCCGCCGTCCCGGTAGGAACGGGCCAGGTCCGGCGGGTCCAGGTCGGGGGCCAGCGTCCCCTTGGACGGGCTGCGTCGTTTGATCTCGGCGATGACCGACACCCCGGCGCCCTCCCGCAGAGCGCCAGCGAACCCCCGGGCCGGCATCGTCACCGCATGAGCGGCGGCGATCAGCTCGCCGACAGGGCGGCGGTCGGCGGCTGCGCCCGCCCGGTGGGCGGCAAGGATCCGGTCCAGGTAGGTGGGCATGGCTACCCGATGCTAGCGGTCGAGGCCGCGATCCCCGGTTGGGGTCAGGCGGTGAGACGGAGCGTCGGGGGCACCGCCGGTCGTCACTTCACACTTTGCTCACCACGTGCTGGCATGCTCGGGAGCCGTGACTGACCTCTCGGGAACGATCGTGGTGGTTGAGGACGACCCCAACATCGCCGACCTGGTCGACCTGTACCTGCGCCGGGAGGGGTTCCGGGTCATCCTGGCCGCCGACGGGACCGCCGGCCTGACCGCCATCGCCCGCGACCAGCCCCGTCTGATCGTGCTCGACGTCGGCCTGCCCGGCGGGGTGGATGGCCTGGAGGTGTGTCGCCGGGTGCGCGCTTCGGCGACGACGCCGATCGTCATGCTGACTGCCCGCGACGGTGAGGTCGACCGCATCCTCGGCCTGGAGCTCGGCGCCGACGACTACGTGACCAAGCCGTTCTCGCCGCGCGAGCTGGTGGCCCGGGTCCGGGCCATCCTCCGCCGCTCCGAGGGCGCCAACTCCCGCCAGCGGCCCGAGATCCTTCACGTCGGTCCGATCGATGTCGACCTGGGGCGCCGGGAGGTGCGGGTCGGGGACAAGGTGATCAACCTGGCCGCCCAGGAGTTCGAGCTGCTGGCCTTCCTGACCGAGAACGCGGGCCTGGCCCTCACCCGCCGCCAGCTGCTCGACGGCGCCTGGGGTTCGGGGTGGTACGGGGACGACCGGACCGTCGATGTCTATGTCCGCCAGTTGCGCAAGAAGCTGGGCGACGCCCTCCCGTTGGCCACGGTGTGGGGTGTCGGCTACCGGTTGGACTGAGGCCCGGTGCGTCGCCGCCTGACCCTGGCCATGGTGCTCATGGTGACCGTTGCCCTGGTGCTGGCCGGCGCCACCGCCCTGGTGGCCACCATCGACCACTCGCGCACCCAGACCCGCCAGGAGCTGGTCCGCCAGGCCCAGGGCGTGGCGGCGGGCGTCCGCAACGAGGCCAACGCCGCCAACCGCCGGGACCCAGCCGCATCGCTGCGAACCATCCTGCGGTCCCTGCGCAACCCTCTTCGCCTCCAAGGCGAAGCGGTGGTCGCCCTTCTGCCCACCGGCCGACTGTTCGACCCGGCCAACCCGCCCCTCCCGGCCAACCTCCCGAAGGGTCTCACCGCCGCCACCATCGATCCCCAGGCCCTCCTTGGCGGCAACACCGTGTCGGGTCGGTACCGCCGGGGCGTGTTCGCCGCCGTCCCCTACCAAGCGTCGATCCTCATCGGCGGCCAGACCCAGGTCGTCGACCTGGTGGTGGTGCTCACCCGCAGCCCCCCGACCGGGCTGGCCGCCAGCGGGCCCTGGTTCCTCGTCGCCGCCGCGGTGATCATCGCCGCGTCGCTGCTGGTGGCCAACCGCCTCGGGCATCGCTTCGTCCGTCCCCTGGAGGCGGCCCAGGCGGTGACCGGCCGCATCGCCGCCGGGGACCTGGCGGCCCGGGTGCCCGAGCCGCCCGCCACCGACACCGAGCTGGCCTCGTTGGCGGCCTCCATCAACTCGATGGCCGAGAGCCTGGCCCGGGCCCGGGGCGCGGAACGCGACTTCTTGCTGTCCGTGTCGCACGAGCTTCGCACCCCCCTGACGTCGATCCGCGGCTTCGCCGAAGCGATCGAGGACGACGCCATCGCCGACGTCCACCGGGGGGCGGCCGTCATCGCGTCGGAGTCCCGCCGCCTGGAACGCCTGGTCCGTGACCTGCTGGACCTGGCCAAGTTCTCGGCTCGGGAGTTCTCCCTGGACCTGGCCGACATCGATCTGGCCGACGCCGTCGAGGCCACCGCCGCCGGGTTCGGGCCCGAGGCCGAGCGCCTCGGCATCGCCCTGCACGTTGATGTCAAGCCGGCCGATGGGACCGTTCCCGCGGCCCTCGAGGTGCGGGCCGACCCGGACCGCCTGGCCCAGGTCGTGGCCAACCTGACAGAGAACGCCCTGTCGTTCGCTCATCACCAGGTGCACGTAGGGGTCGCCCCCGGGCCCGGCGGGGCCATGGTCTGGCTGGACGACGACGGACCCGGCATCACCACCGCCGACCTGCCCCGGGTGTTCGAGCGGCTCTTCACCGGGCGCCCGGACGGAACCCGCAAGGTCGGGTCGGGCCTGGGGCTCGCCATCGTGGCCGAGCTGGTGGCCGCCATGGGGGGCACCGTGCGCGCCGAGTCACCGCTCAACGAGCACGGGGGCAGCCGGCTGGTGGTGACCTTGCCGGCCGGAAGCCGAGCCGGCCTCACACCAGGCGCCGGCCTCACACCAGGCGCCGGCCTCACACCAGGCGCCGGCGGATGACCTCCCAGCCGATGCGGCCCACGCCCGCCAGCACGGCGACGCAGACGAGGAAGACGGCGATGCCGCCGAGGGACGAGACGACGGATTCGATGCCGCCAGCGAACGCGTGGCGGGCATGGTCCCATGCCCCCGACAGACCACCCGGGGCGGAGTGGACGGCAGGGGCGCGGGCCGGGGGCACGGCGACATGGATGTCGAGGGTGGCGAACGACGTCTGATCGTCCAGCACCTGCTGCTGACCCTGCAGCTGTTCGATCTGGGTCTGCAACGGGGTGATCTGGGCCTCGACGGCGAGGATGTCGCCGATGCTCTGGGCCTTGGCCAGGATCTGGAGGAACTGGGCTCGGGTGGCCTCCAGGGCGTTCAGCCGGGCGGTGAGGTCGACGTAGGTGGCGGTCACGTCGACGGCCGACGTGTTGACCGAGGTGGCGGTGCCCAGGTTGCGAACGGTCCCTACCAGATCGGTGAAGCTCGCCGCCGGCACCTTCAAGGTCAGGTCGGCGGAGGGATCGGAAGCAGCCGCGACGGTCTGGGACTTCGACACCTGACCGCCGGCCCCCCTGGCCCGGTCGCCGAGAGCGGCGACGGTAGCGTCGAGGTGACCGGCGGCCACGGTGAGGGTGAGCGATCCGGTCTGGACCACCCGGTCAGGGGTAGGGCCGGCGCTCGGCGTGGTGGGCGGGGCCGCCAGCGCCGGCCCCGGCCCGCTGCTCGGGGTGCTGATCGATCCGGAGTTCGGGACGAGGTTCGAGCCCGCGGCTGCCGGGGAGCCTGGCCTAATCGGTGCCAGCTGCTGGACCGAGGTGAGGCCGGACGACGAGTGGCGGTCGGAGCTGCTCTTGGACTTCGTCGTGTTGGCACCGCCCCCACCGCCGATGGTGGCGATGGCGGCGACGGCGATGAGGACCAGCACCACCAGGGCGGCCGCCGACCCGAGCAGCCACCGGGGCCCGGCCGGTCGCCGGGGGTTTCGGGAACCCCCCGGGTTCTCCGGGTCGGGCGAGGGCACGGGCGCCGAGGGCACGGGCGCCGAGAGCAGATCCCGAACCGCCAGCACCTGCCCCGGCCCGTCGGCCGGCACCTCGACTCCGTCGAGAGCGGCACGAACATGGGCGGCGAGGGTGTCGTCGTCGATCATCGTCATCTCCTCTCGCTTCGCAACGCCTGTGCGGGCGCCGCTACCGGAGCGACCCCGCTGGTGTCGTCGCTCATCCGAGCCAGATCGACCAGCCGGCCGTCGGCGCTGAGCCGGGCCCGGGCCTCGTGCATCCTGGATTTGACCGTCCCTGGCCGGCGGTGGATGACCGTGGCGATCTCCCGTTCGCTGAGGGCACCGTAGTAGCGAAGTACGACAACGACCCGCAGGTTCTCGGGGAGGTCGGCCAGGGCATCGAGGACCAGATCCTGGGTGGCCCGGTCCAGAGCTCGGCCCTCGGGGTCATTCTCAGCGTCACTCCCGGCGGGTGCGCACCTCGCCGGGTGCGAGGTCGGCTCATCACCCATCGACACGACCGTCGCCCGGTACCGTCCGTCCCGTCGCAGCTTGGACAGACACGCATTGACGACAACCCGGTACAACCAGGGCTGCACACCCTCGC
This sequence comes from Actinomycetota bacterium, assembly GCA_030853185.1. GTDB lineage: Bacteria > Actinomycetota > Acidimicrobiia > Acidimicrobiales > Palsa-688 > JALZAH01. The sequence continues at coordinate 25,304 of JALYVP010000009.1, forward strand.
CGGAGGGCACCGCCGCCCGGAACCGCCACGCCCGCAGAAAGGCCTCTTGGACAGCGTCCTCCGCGTCCGTGCGGTTCCGCAGCAGGCCGTACGCGGTCCGGTAGGCGGTTTCGTAACCGACGCTCAACCAGTCGGCCAGCTCGTCGGGCTCCTGGTCGCCCTTCGTCCCCCCGCGTCCCATGCCTCTCCAACTCCCCCCGTCCCCATCAGGTTCGCGCTCGGCCAGGGGGTGGAGCCCATCGGGGCCGTTGGGCTCGTTGCGAGGGGCCCTGCCCGGGACCTCTGGGCTCCCGCAAGGGCGCCCTGATCAGGGCAGACTGGGTTTGGTTGTCGACGTGCCCGGCACGGTCGTGGTCGATCCACTCGGCAGCGTGGTGGTAGTCCCCGGGAGCGTCGTGGTGGTCGACGGCGCGCTGAAGACGTTGTCACAGGTGATCGTCGGCAGGGTGGTAGCCGAGCCACCGGACGTTGTCCCCGTCACCGTCGAACTCCCGGCGGAGAGGCAGCTGAGCGTGAAGCTGGCGTCCCCGTTGCTGTCGGTGATGCCCGGCGTGGCACTGACCCCCAGGTTGGCCCCGCCGTTCAGGGTGACCTGCACGCCCGAGGCCGGTTGGTAGCTGACGATGCCGTCGACGTTGACAGACTGATTGCTGACAGCAACCACCACGTCGATGTTGTTGCCCACGGTGGTGGACTGCGGGTTGGCGGCCGACGAGACGGCCTGCCCGGCGAACGTCTGGACCGGCAGGTTGACCGACATCGTCTGGGTGGCGCCCAGGAAGAAGATCTGCGGGGTGATCAGGGCCAGCGTCGGCGCCTGCCAGGCCCGCAACCGGTACCGCCCGCCGAGGATCGCCGGAATGGTCCAGCTGCCATCGGCCGCGGTGATGACCTGCTTGGAGGCCTCGGAGGAGCCAGCGAAGCGGTCGGCCCGCACCGTGGCCCCTGCCACGGGCCCCCCCGGCCCAAGCACGGTCCCGCTCAGGGTCGCCCCTCCGGGGCCGATGCTCGCCGTGGTGGTCGTCGTCCGGCCGCTGACCCTGCCCAGATCCACTCCGGTGAGGTCGGGACGGGGCGCAGTCGTTGTGGTCGACGAGGGCGGGGTGGCCGGGGGGGTGGCAAACGAGAACGTCTGCACGCCGCACCCGCACAGCAGGGCGGCCAGGGCGGCGAGGGGGGCGACCAGGAGGCCGGGGCGGCGGCTCGTGCTGAGCGTCACGGGATCAGGGGCAGCGGGCTCACGACGGCGGTGACAGCGATCGAGGACGCAGGATCGCCGCCATCCCCGCCGGGCCCGCCGTCCCCACCGACTCGGGTGTCAGCACTGTCGGGGCCGCCACCGGCGGCGACGACCTCGACGGTGGCTCCCAGGTCGATGGCCCGGCGGACATAGGCCAAGGCGATCGGGCCCAAGCGGGGGGAGACGGCGACGCTGGTGATGGTGCCGGCGTCCTTGCCGTCGGCGCGAAGGACGGCGCCGGCCGTGATGCCAGCGGCGGCGGACGCAGAGCCCGAGGCCGCACCGGACCCGGGCCCCGACAGGCGCAGGCCGCAGAGGCGACGGGCCACCTTGGAGCCCCGGGAGTCGATCCGGGCTACGAGCTCCTGGCCGGTGTAGCACCCCTTGGTGAAGCTGACGGTGCGGTCGATCAGGCCCGTCTCGGCCGGGATGGTGCGTTCCGTCAGCTCGGCACCCATGCGGACGATCCCCGACTCGATGCGGGCGATCTCCAGGTCGGCAGGGTCGAGGGCCACCGCATCGACGGGGACCGTCGGCCCCGGGCCGAGTAGGTCGTAGCCGACCAGGCCTGGCCAGGAGGCGTCGGCCACCGCCTCGATGCCACCCCCGGTCGCCGGCGGCTGGGCGTCGGGCCCCCGCAGGGCGACGACGGCCCAGGCCGGCTGGCTCAGCCCGACCTTGGTCCGCAACGTGAACCGCTTCAGGCGGACGGTGAGCGCGTCGCCCCATCCGGGATCGGTGTCGAGGGCGAACCGGTCGGCGTCGAGACGGGTGATCCGGGCCAGGACCTCCACCTTGCCCCCGGGCTGCAGGACCCATGACCAGGCGGAGGCGCCGGCCGCCAGGGCGAGGACGTCGGCGCTGAGCTGACCCTGGAGGAATGTGGCCGCGTCCGGGCCCTCGGCCACCACCACATCCCGCTCGATCGTCGCCGCCGCACTGCCGTCGCGCATGGCCCGGTATCCGGCGCTGCCTGCGGTCACGGCAGGGCCGCCGGCTCCCCCGGTCGCCACCTCGGGCGAGGGCAGGACGGAGTCAGGCTGGGTCGGGTCAGACATGGGGCGCCTCCTCGAGGGGTGCGGCGCGCCGCTCCGGGGTGAGCCGGGCGGCGCGGAGCCGGCGGGCTCCGGGGACGGCCGCCAGCAGGGCTGCGGCCTTGTTACGGCATTCGAGGTCCTCGGCGGCGGGGTCGCTGTCCGCAACGATGCCGGCCCCGGCCTGGACACTGGCCCGGCCGTCGGGACCGACGAGCATGGTGCGGATGGCGATGGCTGCATCCAGGGTGCCGGAGAAGTCGATGTAGCCGACGACGCCGGCGTAGGGGCCGCGCTTGGCCGGTTCGAGGTCGTCGATGATCTCCATGGCCCGGACCTTCGGGGCGCCGGACACGGTGCCGGCAGGCATGGTGGCCCGGAGGACGTCAACGGCGTCCAGGCCGGGGCGCAGCGAGCCCGACACCTGTGAGGTCAGGTGCATGACATGACTGTAACGCTCGAGGGTCATCAACTCCTCGACCGTCTCACTGCCGTAGGTGACAACACGACCGACGTCGTTGCGGGCCAAGTCGACGAGCATCACGTGCTCCGCCCGCTCCTTGGGGTGCTCGGTCAGCTCGGCTGCCATCCGCCGATCGGCGATGTCATTGGCCCCCCGCCGGCGGGTACCGGCTATGGGCCTGGAGGTGACCCGGCCGGCGCGCAGGGTGACCAGCGGCTCGGGGGAGGAGCCCACGACGGAGACCTCAGGGTGACGGAGGAGGTACATGTAGGGGCTGGGGTTGACCTGGCGGAGCGACCGGTACAGGTCGAAGGGGTCGGCGCCGAGGTCGATGTCGAAGCGCTGGGACAGGACCACCTGGAACACGTCGCCGGCGGCGATGTGCTCGCGGCCGACCTCGACCGCGGCATGGTAGAGCTCTGCGGGGGTCCGCCGGATCGGGACCGGTGCCTCGTCGTCGGACTCGGCACCGACCAGCGGCTCGTCGAGAGGGCTGGCCCCCTCGGCGGCCAGCCCGGCCAACCGGGCGATGGCGGCGTCGTAGGCGACGCCGGCCTGGTCGTCGGCGGTGCCCGGGGCCACGGGGACGGCTTCGACCAGGGTGACGCGCTGGCGCCAGGAGTCGTAGGCCACGACCTGGCCGATCACCGAGATGATGGCGTCGGGGTAGCCGAGCTCGTCAGGGGGGATGTTGGGAAGTTCCTCGATCTCTCGCACCACGTCGTAGCCCAGGTAACCGACCAGACCCCCGTGGAGCGGGGGGAGGCCTTGAAGGGGTGCGAAGGTTTCGAGCGCCGGGGACTGGTAGGCCTCCAGGAGGCCCTCGATGGCGGCCAGGATGCCCTGGTCCAGCGGGATGCCAGGGGGGATCTCGCCTTCCACCGAGATGGTCCGGCCCCGTGCGATCAATGTCGCCGACGGTCGACGGCCGATGAAGGACCACCGGCCCCAGTGCCCCGTGTGTTCAACCGATTCGAGGAGGAAGGAACGGTCCTCATCCCCCACCCGGGCGTAGGCCGCCACCGGCGTCGTCAGATCGCCGAGCAGCTGGCGCCAGACGGGGACGACGGTGTAGCTGCGGGCGAGGGCGATGAACTCCGGGCGCGACGGGTGGATCATGGATCGCCGGCACCCGGGCCGGCATCACCGAACGAACGGAAGAAGCAACTGTGGTGGCCGGTGTGGCACGCCCCCTGACCCTCTTGTTCGACCACGAACAGCAGCACGTCGCCGTCGCAGTCGTAGGACGCCTGGCGCACCCATTGGCGCTCCCCCGACGTGTCACCCTTGCGCCAGCGCTCCTGGCGGCTGCGGGACCAGAAGACGGTGCGGCCGGACTCGAGGGTCTCGACGAGGGAGCCCTCGTTCATCCACGCCATCATCAACACCTGGCCGGTGCCATGCTCCTGGACGATCGCCGGGACCAGCCCGTCGTCGTCGTAGGAGACCAGGGCCAGCTGCTCGGGGATGGCGGCGATGGGGGTGGCGACCGACATGGGACCCAGTGTAGGGCTGGGCCCTGCCCGGCCGATCGCCGGCCGGCATGGAGCGCTTTCCCCTGCTCGGGGGATCCGTTCAGCATTCTCACATCTTCTTGCGCTTGCATCGGTGCCCGTGACTGACGAAGCGACCGACCAAGAGCAATCGGACGAGGTGACCGGCCCCAATGCCGGACCGGATACCGGGCCGGCCGACGACCCGGCGCCAGGCGAGACTCAGGGCCCGAGCCGTCGCCCACGCCGGACGGCGGCGGTGGCGGGCGGGGTGGCCGTCGTCGTGGTGGTGCTCGCCGCCGTCGGCTATCAGCAGGTCATCCCCATCACCCATGTGGACCGGAGCCGGCTGGCCCGGCTCGTCGTCAACCGTCCCGGGATCAAGGAGTTCGACACCAAGCCGGCGCAGGCCGTCGAGCTTCCCGTGGCCAAGACCGGGCTGAGCGTGCTGGAGTCCGCCGCCAAGAAGGCGCCGGACACCACCGGCGCCTATCTGGCGGTACGGACCGGTGGGACCTCCAACCACGCCCTCGAGACAGTCGCCTTCCTGGCTCCCAGCGCCGCTGTGGCCAAGCGGTTGGAGGCCCAGGTGGTGTCCAGCAACCTGTCGGCTCAGGCGCTGGCGTCGAGCTCATTGAACCGGCTGTCCACGTTCACGGTGCCCGGCGCCCCCGGCTCCGCCGGTTCTCTCTACGCCCCAGCCGCCAAGACGGCTGGGGCGTCACAACTGGCCGTGACCGCCGTCCAGGAGGGTCGCGTGGTCACGGTCAGCGAGGCGCTGCACCCGACGAGCGCCGAAGGATACAGCACGTCCGCCACCATCGCCGAGTACCACCACCTGCAGACGACGCTACCGGGATTCTCGCTGAAGGTGGTTCACCGGCCGCTGACGGCCACGATCCTGTGGGCGGCCGGGGCGGTGCTGATCGCCCTTCTGATCGCCCTCTCGCCGGTGATCGTCGGCCGAACCCGGCTGAAGCGTCGGGAGCGGCGAGAGGCCGAGGACCGGGCCCGCGGCCGTGTCGTGCCCGGCCACCGGATCACCAAGCGGCAACGCTGACGTCCTGGCCCGGCCGGCTCCCGGCCGGCTCCTGCCGGCTCCCTACCGGTCGAGCAAGCTCAGATCTCGGGCAGCGCCCTTGTCGGCGGACAGAGCCAGGCGGGCGAACACGGAGAGTGCGGTCGAGATCGGTCGGTCCCGCTTGAGCGGCTGCCAGCCGTGAGCGTCCTGGGTGGCCCGGCGCTGAGCCAGGATCGACTCGTCGACATCGAGGGTTATCGAACGTCGAGGGATGTCGATGACGATCGTGTCACCGTTCTCGACCAGGCCGATCGTTCCCCCCGCAGCCGCCTCGGGCGAGATGTGACCGATGGACAGACCGCTCGTTCCGCCGGAGAACCGCCCGTCGGTGACGAGAG